>DATKPX010000442.1:0-10315 GCA_035523855.1 Allostellaceae bacterium | reverse complement strand
CCGGTATGTTTCCGATGATGCTCACTCGCCGTCACCTTCTTCGCGCCACCGGCGCGCTGGCGCTGGGCGCCGCCCTGCTGCCGCCGGCATCCGCCCGCGCCGCGCCGCCGCGCGCCGCGCCGCTCAACGACCAGCAGCGCGCCGACGTCGCCGCGGTGGAGAGCTATCTCAACAGCATCCGCACCCTGAGCTCGCGCTTCCAGCAATTCTCCGCCAATGGCGGCACCGCGACCGGGCAGCTCTATCTGTCGCGGCCCGGCAAGATGCGGTTCGAGTACGATCCGCCGGTGCCGATCCTGCTCGTCGCCGACGGCCGCAACATCTACTACTACGACAAGGAGCTGCAGCAGGTTTCCGACATCCGCGTCAACGAGACGCCGGCGGGCTTCCTGCTGCGCGACACCATCAAGCTCACCGGCGACGTCACCGTCACCGCCTTCGACCATCACCCCGGCGCCATCCGCGTCACCGTGGTGCAGACCGACGAGCCGGGCCAGGGCGCGGTCACCATGGTGCTGGAGGACCGGCCGATCCAGCTCCGCCAGTGGACGGTGGTCGACGCCCAGCAGAAGCAGACCACCCTCGTCCTCGACAGCCCGCATTACGGGGCCCCGCTCAGCCCCAGCCTGTTCTACTGGACCGACCCGCGGCCCTCGCCCGAGGCCAAATAGAGCCGTCCGCCCCCTGCACGGCTGCATTGCAGAGAGGGCAGGGGCGCGGCCGCGACGGAGCCGCCGGAAACCGCCGCCTGGCAAGGATTAATCAAGCCATTCAGACGACAATCCACCCCTTCTCGGCGGCGGGGATCGGAGCCACCTCGGCTTGCATTGCCCTCCGTCTTGCCGCAAGCTTTTCGCAACCCCAACCGCCGGCCGCTCGCCGCCCGCATCTTCTCCCCATGACCTCTCCGCCCCGTCCCGCGATCGTGATCCCCTGCTGCACGCGTCTCATGGGGGATCACATGACCCATTTCGCCAGCGAGAAATACCTGGTCACCGCCTCCGAGCGGGCCGGGGTCACGCCCTTCCTGGTGCCGGCGCTGGCGCATCACGTGCCGGTCGAGGACATCCTCGCGCGCTTCGACGGGCTGCTGCTCACCGGCAGCCGCTCCAATGTCGAGCCGCATCACTACGGCTGCGAGAAGGTGCCGGATCTCGCCCATGATCCGGCGCGAGATGCGGTGACCCTGCCGCTGATCCGCGCCGCCGTCGCCGCCGACCTGCCGGTCGTCGCGATCTGCCGCGGCATCCAGGAGCTGAACGCCGCCCTCGGCGGCACGCTCTTTCAGCAGGTGCAGGTGGTGCCCGGACGCCTCGATCATCGCGCGCCCAAGGGCAACACCATGCCGGAGCGCTACGACCACAGCGCCCATTCCGTAGCGCTGACGCCGGGCGGGCTGTTCGAGCGCTGGGCCAGCGCCGGCGAGATGGTGGTGAACTCGCTGCACCAGCAGGGCATCGACCGGTTGGCGCCGGGCTTCGTCGTGGAAGCCGTGGCGCCCGATCAGCAGATCGAAGGCATCAGCCGCCCCGACCGCAGCTTCGTCGTCGGCGTGCAGTGGCATCCGGAATTCCGCGCCGGCCACACCGCCTTCGGCCGCGCGCTCTTCGACGCCTTCGGCGACGCCTGCCGCCGCCACGCCGCGCAACGCCACCGTCGCGCGCAGCCGGCGGCCTAGGCTCCGCCCAAATTTCGCATCGTCCGCGCGACGCTACTCGCGCGCGAGCTTGCGCAGCAGCGCGATCAGGCTCGCCTGCTCCTCGGCGGTGAGGTCGCGGGCGATGGTGCGCTCATGGGCGCGCACGCGCTCGGTGAGGCGCGCCAGCGCCGCGGCGCCGGCGGCGCTCAGATGCAGCGCGTGGGAGCGGCGGTCGTTGGGCGAGGGCTCGCGCGTCACCAGTCCGCGGGATTCCAGGCGGTCGATGACGGCGACGACGGTGGAGCGGTCGATGCCGAGGGCATTGCCGAGCTGGGTCTGGCTGAGGCCGGGATTGGCGTTGATCACCACCAGCACGCCGAACTGGCCCGGCGTCAGCTCGCTCGGCCCTACCACCTCGGCGAAATTCTGGAACGCCGCGACCTGCGCCCGGCGCAGGTGATAGCCGAGCAGACTGGTCAGCAGGCCCAGCGAAACCGCGCCGCCGGCGCCGTTGCGGGAAGGTTTGTCGTTCGGCATGCGCTCCCCAGGGTCTCTCGCGGGGCGAGGATGCGCTAAGCTCGCGCGCGTTTACAAGGTGGTTTCCCGGGCGGTTTCCATGCGTGCAGCCTTTGCCTCGATGGCGGAATTCCGCGCGCGCTTCGACGTCGCCGCGGAGGACGGCGCCCGCCTGCCGGTCTATGAGGTGGGCGGCGGCGCCGCCGCACCCGCCTTGCTGGTGGGACACGCGAACGGGCTGGCGGCCGGCTCCTACGAGCCCTGGCTGCACGACCTTGCGGCGCACTTCCATGTCTTCGCCTATGACGCCCGCGGCCATGGCGGCTCCACCTGGCCAGACGGACCGCTGGAGACCGTCTTCGCGGTCGAGCGCTTCACCGCCGATCTCGCGGCGGTGGCCGCCGCGCTCGTCAGCCGGCTCGGCGGGGCGCCACTGCATTTCGCCGGCCACTCCCTCGCCGCGGCGGCGGCGATCGGGCTCGCCCTCGGTCGTGGCGCCTCGCCGTTCGCCAGCCAGACGCTGTTCGAGCCGCCGGTGTTTCCGCCCGTTGACGCGCCCAACTATCCCGAGGCGATCGCGCAGCAGACGCGTCTCGTGCGCGGCAGCGCGCGGCGGCAGGCGCGTTGGGCGAGCCCGGAGGCGATGCGCGACTACCTCGCCATCCGCGGCGTCTTCCGCAGCTTCCGGCCGGAGTTCCTCGCCGCCCATTGCCGGGCGACGCTCAGGCCGGACGGCGACGCCTTCACCCTCTGCTGCCCGCCCGAGGTGGAGAGCACCGTCTTCATGGGTCATCGCGACGCCGATACCTGGCGGCACCTGCCCGGCATCCGCGCGCCGCTGCACCTGGTGAGCGGCGATCCCGATCTTCCGGAGCGCGATTGGGTGAGCGGCAACATGGCGGCGCTGGCGGCGCGCATTCCCGGCGCGGCCCTCACCGTCCTGCCTGGCGCGGGCCACATGATGATCTGCCAGCAGCCCGAGCGGTGCCGGGATTTGGTGCTCGGCCGGGTGGCGGAAGGCGTCTGACATATGCACTATTGGAATGTCTAATATGCGAGTTTTGCAGCTCCTGTGGCGCAGGTGCCGCACCAAATACATTTGCTGAAGCGGTCGGTGGACCCTCCCTCCGACTGTCCGTTAGCTGGTTCCCCTGCCGGCGCGGACTCCCCCAACGGCGCTTCCGGCGCCCGGTCAATCCCCCCTGACCGGGCGCCATCGTTTTGGGCTTCCCCTTGATCAGCTTGATGGATTCCCGCCCGGCCGGGCTCTTGCCGGCCGCTGATTGTTCGTACCACAAACAATTTGACTAGCGAAGCGTTTGGCGGCATTCTTCCGGCCACGGGACGAAATGCCATGGCATTCACGGTCACCCTCCGGCAGCACGGCGGTCCGATCACGGTCGAGGCCGGGCAGACGATTCTGGAGGCGGCGCTCGCCCAGGACGTCCCCTTTCCCCATGGCTGCCGCTCCGGCAATTGCGGCGCCTGCAAATCGGCGCTGGAGATGGGCGAGGTCGAGCTCGCGCCCTATTCGGAATTCGCCCTCACCGACGCGGAGCGCGCCGCCGGGTTGATCCTCGCCTGCCGCGCGACGCCCTGGAGCGACGCCGCGGTCGCCTGGCTCGAGACCGACGAGGTGGCGGTGCATCCGCTGCGCCAGCTCGCCTGCCGCGTCGCCGCGCTCGACGATCTCACCCACGACATCAAGCGCCTGCGCCTGGAGATCGTCTCCGGCGGCCCCTTCACCTTCTCCGCCGGGCAATACGCGGCGCTCCGCTTCGCCGATCTGCCGCCGCGCGACTATTCGATGGCGAACCGGCCGGACGAGGCGATGCCTGAATTCCACATCCGCCACGTGGCGGGCGGCGCCTCCAGCCGCTACGTCGCGCGCGATCTCGCGGTGGGCGACAGCGTGCAGGTGGAGGGCCCGTTCGGTGCGTCCTTCCTGCGCGACACCCATACCGGGCCGATCCTGGCGATCGCCGGCGGCTCCGGCCTGGCGCCGATCAAGTCGATCGTCGAGACCGCGCTCCAGAACGGCAAGCGCCAGCCGATCCATCTCTATGTCGGCGTCCGCGACGAGCGCGATCTCTATCTCGAGGCGCATTTCCGCGCGCTTGCCGCGCGCCACCCGAATCTCAGCTTCATTCCCGTGCTGTCGCAGCCGGAGACGGCGACGCGGCGGCGCACGGGCTTCGTCCATCAGGCGGCACTCGCGGACATCGCCGATCTCGACGGCGCCAAGGCCTATCTCGCCGGTCCGCCTGTGATGGTGGAGGCGGCGACGCGGGAGCTGCTGGCGCGCGGGATGCGCCGGCAGGACATCCACGCCGACGCCTTCTACACCGAGGCCGAGAAGCAGGAGCTGAACGCGGAGGTGGCGACATGAGCGGAGCTCTCGAGGGCCGGGTGGCGCTGGTCACCGGCGGCGCGCGCGGCGTCGGCCGCGCCATCGTGGAGGCGCTGCATCAAGGCGGCGCATCCGTGGTGATCGCCGACAACGGCACCGCGATCGACGGAAACGGCGCCGATCCCAAGCTCGCGGAGAGCGTGGCGGCGAGCCTCGGCAAGAAGGCCGCCGCCTTCGGCGAGAGCGTCGCCAGCCCGAGCGCCGCCGCGGCGGCGGTCGATCTCGCGGTGAAGCGCTTCGGCGGCCTCGACATCGTCGTGAACGGCGCCGCCATCCTGCGCGACTTCTTCATCTTCAAGGGCGATGCGGAGAATTGGGACGCGGTGCTGCGCACCAATCTCAGCGCCGCCTATCACGTGCTGGCGGCGGCGACGCCGGTGCTGCGCGAGGCGGCGAAGGCGGAGCGCGGCGGCGCGCCCTATTCCTGGGGCCGCATCGTCAATATCGTCTCGACGGCGGGCCTCTACGGCAATTACGGCCAGTCCGCCTATGCGAGCGCCAAGGCCGGCCTCGTGGGTTTGACCCGCGTCGCCGCCTTCGACATGAGCCGCAGCCGCGTCACCTGCAACGCGGTGGCGCCCTTCGCCGCGACCCGCGTCACCGAATCGATCAAGCCGGCGAACGAGGGCCAAGCGACTTACAAGGAGCGCGCGCTCAAGGTGCCGGCGAAGGCGGTGGGCGAGTTCGTCGCCTGGCTCGCGGGGCCGCAAGCGCAGGACACCACCGGCCAGCTCTTCGGCGTGCGCGGGCGCGAGATCTTCCTGTTCTCGCAGCCGCGGCCGGTGGCCCACGTGATCGACACCGGCGACGATCTCGGCGCCGCCATCGCCGCCGGCCTGAAGCCCAAATACACGCCGCTGGAGACCGACCTCGAGGCCTTCAGCGGCGAGCCGAAGATTTGAGAAGGGAATTGCAGCCATGACCGCACCCGCGCCCGTGAAGACCGTGAAGGAGCTGGAGAGCGCGCCGGAGGAGTACCGGACCGCGCTGCGCAAGATCGTGCGGAGCCATGCGGTGAACGAGCTCTATGGCGCCCAGGTCTTCGACGAGCCGGCGATCGCGCTGGCGCCGACGCCCTATTCCAAATGGCTCACCTGCCGCGTCGCCATGGAGGAGTACGGCCATCACGTGCGCTTTCGCGAGCTCGGCGAGCAGATGGGCATTCCCGAGGCGGAGATGACGCCCACGGGCAAGCAGCCGCTCTCGATCTTCGAGTTCCCGCTCAAGACCTGGGAGGAATTCTGCGTCATCAAGCTGCTCGCCGACCTCGCGGAGATTTTACAGGTGGAGGACCTCCTGCACTGCACCTTCCATCCCCTGCGCAATCTCGCGCGGATGACGATGCCGGAGGAGCGTTTCCACGCGCAGTTCGGCAAGGATTTCTGCACCGAGCTCTGCCAGACCGAGGCGGGGCGCCAGCGCGTCCAGGACGCGATCAACCGCTATTTTCCGATGCTGCCGGCGTTCTTCGGCAAGAGCGGCTCCAAGAACAACGAGATGTTCCGCAAGTTCGGCATCAAGCAGCGCGCCAACGAGGACATGCGCGCGGATTTTCTGGCACGCGCCCGCGCCTTGGTGGAAGATCACCTGAAGCTCAAGCTGCCGGAGATCGCCGCCGAGGCCGCCTGAGCCGGCACCGAAACCGGGAGGAGCCCCATGGACACCGCGCCCACACGCAATCCCGAGCGCGAGGCCTTCTACCAGGAGATCGCGCCGCACAACCTGGCGCCGCTCTGGGAAGTGCTGCACGGCGTCGTCACCAAGGAGCCGGTCTCGCCGGCAAAGCCCGCGATCTGGCATTACGATGCCGAGGTCCGGCCCTACCTGATGCGGACCGGCACGCTCATCACCGCGAAAGAGGCCGAGCGGCGGGTGCTGATCCTCGAGAACCCCGGCCTCAAGGGCAAGACCTCGGTCACGCACTCGCTCTTCGCCGGGCTGCAGCTGATCTTCCCGGGTGAAGTCGCGCCCGCGCACCGGCATACGCAGTCGGCGCTCCGCTTCGTCATCGAAGGGAGCGGCGCCTATACCGCTGTCGACGGCGAGCGCACCATCATGGAATACGGCGACTTCATCATCACGCCGTCCTGGACCTGGCACGATCACGGCAATGACGGCGACGGGCCGATGGTGTGGCTCGACGGTCTCGACGTGCCGCTGGTGCGCATCCTCGACGCGAGCTTCGCCGAGCCCGGCAACGCGGAAACGCAGATGGTGACACGGCCCGCCGGCGACTCGCTGCAGCGCTACGGCCAGGGGCTGCTGCCGGTGGATTGGAAGCCCGAGCGCAAGACCTCGCCGATCTTCAGCTATCCCTATGCGCGCACGCGCGAGGCGCTGGCGACGCTCGCCCGGAACGACGCGCCCGATCCCTGCCACGGCCACAAGATGCGCTACGTCAATCCCGGCACCGGCGACTACGCGATGCCGACCATCGCCACCTTCATGCAGCTGCTGCCGAAGGGATTCGAGACCGCGCCCTACCGCTCCTCCGACGGCACCGTCATGGTCTGCGTCGAAGGCAAGGGCGAGAGCCGCATCGGCGACCAGACCTTCAAATGGGGCCCGCGCGACATCTTCGTGGTGCCGAGCTGGCAGCGGGTGGTGCACCGGCCGGAGGCGGAGTCGGTGCTGTTCTCCTTCTCGGACCGTCCGGTCCAGGACAAGCTCGGCCTGTGGCGCGAGGATCGCGGCAACCGCTGAGGCCGGCCGGCGGCGAGGCGGCACCGCTGGCGGCGGTGCGCGCGCTCGCCACCGAGCTGCTCGCGGCGCCCTGGTTCGCCGCCTGCGGCGAGAAGCTGACCGAGACCGAGCGCGCCGATGTCAGGCGCTATCTCGCCGAGCTCGACCTGCCAGCGAGCCCCGTCGTCGATGTCGCTGGCTGGAGCAATGCCGCTGCCGTCACCCAGCGGCCGGACTGGAGCCAGGACTGGTGGGCGGCGGAAGAGCGCGCCGCGCGGGCACTGCAGGAGCGCGCATCCGCGAGCCTCGGCGAGGCAGCGCTGCTGGCGGCGCTCAGCGAGGTGACGGAGGCGGCCACATCGCTGCACGGCCACGCGGCGTTGGCCTGCGCCCGCGCCGGCGTCGCCGATCCCGCCTTGAGCCGCGTCGCCGCCGGCGCCGCGGCGCTCGCCTGCCACCAGATGGGGCTGGTGCGCGCGGCCGGGGCAGGCGAGGATCACCCGCTCGCGATCAAATACCGGCTCTCCGCCGGCGGCCGCTGGCTGCTCGGCGTGGTCGGCGGAAGCTGCTACCTCTTCTGATCTCACCCTTCGGAGAATCGTCATGAGTCTCGTCATTCCCGCGCCCGCGGTCACCACCATCCCGGTTGTCGGCGGCGGCGAATTCCCGGTGCGGCGCATCTACTGCGTCGGCCGCAACTACGCCGCCCATGCCCGCGAGATGGGCGCCGATCCCGATCGCGAGGATCCGTTCTTCTTCATGAAGCCGGCGGACGCCATCGTGCCCACCGGCAGCACCATTCCCTATCCGGTGCGGACCAAGGACTACCAGCACGAGATCGAGATGGTGGTGGCGCTCAAAGGCGGCGGCAAGGACGTGCCGGTGGCGACGGCGCTCGACCTCGTCTACGGCTACGCCGTCGGCCTCGACATGACGCGCCGCGACCTCCAGGGCGAGGCGAAGAAGATGGGCCGTCCCTGGGACATGGGCAAAGGCTTCGACCAGTCGGCGCCCTGCGCGCCGATCTCGCCGGTCGCCAAGGTCGGCCACATTTCCAAGGGCGCGATCTGGCTGAAAGTGAATGGCAAGGACCGGCAGAAGAGCGATCTCGAGCTGCTGATCTGGAGCATTCCCGAGACGATCTCCTATCTCTCCGGCCTCGTCACGCTGGCACCGGGCGACCTCATCTATTCCGGCACGCCCGAGGGTGTCGCCGCGGTGGTGAAGGGCGACAAGCTCGAAGGCCATGTGGACGGGCTCACCGATCTCAGCATCACCGTCGGCTGAGTCCGCATGGCGCTGACGCTCGCCACCTGGAACATCAACTCGGTGCGGCTGCGCATCGATCTCGTCCGGCGGCTGCTCAACGAGGAGCAGCCGGACGTGCTCTGCCTGCAAGAGACCAAGACGCCGGACGAGTTCTTCCCGCGCGAGGCCTTCACCGAGCTGGGATACACGCACCAGCTCATCCACGGCATGAAGGGCTATAACGGCGTCGCCATCGTCTCCCGCGTCCCCTTCGAGCGCCCGCATAGGCGCAGCTGGTGCCAGCGCGAGGATTGCCGCCACGTCGCCGTCGAGCTGCCGGGCGGCATCGAGCTGCACAACCTCTATATCCCGGCCGGCGGCGACATTCCCGATCCGAAGGCCAATCCGAAATTCGCCCACAAGCTGCAGTTCCTCGACGAGCTCTTCGACTGGTTCAGCGAGGACTCGCCGAAGGACAAGAAGGCGATCCTGGTGGGCGACCTCAACATCGCGCCGCTGGAGACCGATGTCTGGTCGCACAAGGAGCTCTTGAAGGTGGTGAGCCACACGCCGACCGAGGTGGAGAAGCTGACGAGGATGCAGGAGGCCGGCGGCTTCGTCGATGCGATCCGCCATTTCGTGCCGCCGGAGCAGAAGATCTATACGTGGTGGAGCTACCGCGCGCGGGACTGGCAAGCCTCCGACCGCGGCCGCCGCCTCGACCACATCTGGGTGACGCCGCAGCTGGTGCCCCAGCTCGCCGGCGCCGACATCCGCAAGCCCGCCCGCGGCTGGAAGCAGGGCTCCGACCACGTGCCTGTCATCCTGCGGATGAACGGGTGAGATCGTGAGCGTCGGTCTCGGATCAAGCGCTCTGCGTCCTTCGACGCGCTCGCGCCGCTCGCTTGCTCAGGATGAGGACTTTTCTTTCTGCCACACTCCTAACGACCTCATCCTGAGCAAGCGAAGCGCGTCGAAGGACGCAGGGTCTTTCCGTCGATGACCCCCGACCTCCGACCCTTCTTCGCCCCTCGAAGCGTCGCCGTCGTCGGCGCCGGCGAGCGGCCGACCTCGTCCGGCGGCGCGGTGCTGCAGAATCTGCGGATCTCCGGCTTTGCCGGCGAGATCCTGCCGGTCAATCCCAAGGGCGGCGCGATGTTCGGGCTCGAGGCGCGCAAGAGCCTGCGTGAGCTCGCCGCGCCCGCGGATCTCGTCGTCATCGTGATCCGGCCCGATCTCATCCTCGACGCGGTGCGCGAGGCGGCGGCGACCGGGCATCGCCATCTCCTCATCCTGCCCGGCGGCTTCGCCGAGGCGGGCGAGGCGGGGAAGGCGCGCGACCGGGAGCTGCGTGCCCTCATCGCCCAGCACGGTCTCGCCGTGGTCGGGCCGAACTGCGCCGGGATCATCCATCTGCCGGAGGGCGCGCGCTTCGCCGCCACATTCCTGCGCGACATGCCGCCCGGACCCAACAAGCGCGGCTCCCTCGCCTTCGTGACCCAGTCGGGCGCGCTCGGCGAGGAGGCGATCGCCGCCGCCCATGCGCTCAACATTCCCCTCGGCACCCTGGTCTCGGTCGGGAATGCGGTGCAGCTCGGGGTTGCCGACTACCTGAAGTTCCTCGGCGCCGATCCCGCGATCTCCGCCGTGCTGCTCTATATCGAGAGCATCGAGGACAAGGCGCGCTTCAAGACGATCGCGCGCCAGGTGGCGGCGGTGAAGCCGGTGGTGGCGCTGATCGGCGGCCGCACCGCGCCTGGCGCCCGCGCCGCCGCCGCCCATACCGGCGCCGCCGCCGAGGAGGACGCCGCGATGGAGCA
>DATKPX010000441.1:0-8338 GCA_035523855.1 Allostellaceae bacterium | reverse complement strand
TCCGGCCTCTACTACATCAACATTCACACGGCGGAGAACAAGGGCGGCGAGATCCGCGGCCAGATCGCCCGGCAGTAGCCGCAGGAATCGCCGGGGAGCGGCGCCGCCGCTCCCCGCCGTTCCTCTCGCTCAGAGAGTGCTCTCGCGCAGCGGGCCCGATGCCGGGTGCCGCGCGGCGCGTGCGTGCCACCAGCGGCCGGCGGCGACGGCGCCGCCGATGAGGATCGTCGCCAGCCCCAGGAGCGAGGCGAGATCGGCCCAGCGCTGCCAGGCCGGCAGCACGTAGGCGAAGGGGCGGTAGGCGGCAAAGGACGCCTCCTCCTGCCGCGCCGCGTCGTCGAAGGCATCGCCCGGACGGCAGCCGTTCTCGCGTCCATAGAGGTAGCAGGCGGGGTTGCGCAGGTGGCGTTCGTCCGGCTCGCCGGTAAGGATCGGTCCCGCCTGGAGCCGGGTCGGGAACGCTTCCAGGTGATAGCCGAACAGCGGCTCGTAGCAGCGGATGCTCGATTGGCCGGCGGTGATGCCGTCGTCGCGCCGGAAGGATGCCGGTGCGACGAGGCCGGTGATCGCCGGCACGTGCCCGGTCTGCCGCAGCGCGGCGTCGGCCGTCTGCACGGGAGCGGGATCGTAGGGCTGCTGCTCGTAATAGGGCCGCTCGGTGACGAGCGGCGGCAGCACGGTGACCAGCACGCCGGCCAGCGCGAGCGCCGACCGCTGCGCCGGCAGCGACGCCAGCTTGTCGAGCGCGAGGCCGGTGCCGACCGTCAGCGGCAGCAGATAGATCAGGAGCCAGCGCACGAGAATGACATTCTCGCCGATATAGGGCAGCGACTTCAGCCAGGCGGCATAGCCGGGGCCGCCATAATTGACGGCGAAGGGTACGGCGAGAGCGAGGACGAGCGCCGCGAGCTGGAGCTTCCTCGCGGGGCCGCCGATGTGGCGCAGCGCGCGCAGCCCGTAGCGGCGGAGCGCGATCAGCAGCAGCACAAGAGGCGCCAGGCCGAGGCCGAATTCGAACTCATGCATGCCGACGATCCAGAGATGGTCCGGCAGCAGCATCGGCAGGAAGAACCCGGTGAACGCGGCGTTGACGAGGAATCCCGCGTTGTCGATCAGGTGGATCTCATGCGGCCGGGGAAAGTGCTGGATGAAGGCGATGGCCGGCGCGAGCTTGGCGGCGCCGGTCGCCGCCGCCAGCAGGCCTCCGGCCGCTCCGATGGTCCAGAAGGACGCGACGGGCTGCCGCGCGAGAGCGTGGATGAGCCAGACGGCGACGGCGGCGATGGCGAGCGGCACCAGGATATTCGGCGCGCCGGCATAGATCACATAGGCGAGGATCGCCGCCGTGAGCGCGGCGGGTCCGATGCCGTGCAGCAGGCGCCGCGTCAACGGAGCCGCCGGCAGCGGCGCGAGCAGGAAGCAGCAGAGCGCCGGCAGCAGCGCGATCACGTGATAGGTGACGTGCCCGATCGCCATCCGATGCAGCAGGAAGCCGTTGAAGAGGAAGATGACGGCGCAGAGCGACGCAGCCGGCAGCGACGCCGCGAAGCGACGCCGCAGCAGGGCGAAGGTGCCGGCGGCGCCCGCCGCGGCGGCGATGATGGTGGTGCCGAGCATGCTGGCGACCGGGCTCATGCCCAGCGCCAGCGCCTGCGGCAGCGAGTAGAAGATCGACTGCGGATTGGCGAGCAGCGGCAATCCCGCGCAGAAGGCCGGCGAGAAGCGCGGCGCCGCCAGCAGGCCGTTCTCGGCGATCCAGTACTTGCCGGCCAGCAGCAGCGGCAGGAAGTACTCGTAATCGTCGCCCAGCTTGCCGCCGGCATCCGGGAAGAACGACCTCGCCAGCACGATGTAGGCCGCGCCGGCGGCCAGGATGGAAGCGATCAGCAGCCGATCGAGAAGCGCCTGCGGCGTCCCGGCGAGACGGGAGCCGATGGTCATGACGCGCGCGACCAGACCACCACGACGGTCTTGCCGAAGAGGCGGCCCGTCACGACATCGACGATCCGGGAGAGCGGCACCAGGACCCGGTCCCAGAAAGCGATCTGCGCTCGCGACGGCATGTCGGCGCGCAGCACCACCCGGTTGGCCAGCGAGGCGAGGAAGCCCACCGAATCGAGCGCCAGCCGCGCGCGCACGCGGACGCCGCGCGGCATCTTGCGCGCCAGCGCCCGCAGGCTGTAGCGCCGCCAGTGGCCGATCGCGCGATCGAACGGGCTGAACAGGAACTGATGCGCCGGCGCCAGCACCACGAGATTGCCACCGGGCGCCAGCAGGCGCGCGGCGCGCGCGAGCTCGGCGTCGTCATCGGCGATGTGCTCGAGGGCGTCGATGTAGAGGATGGTGTCGAACCGGGCGATGGGACCGATGCTCTCGATGGTGCCGGCCACCACCCGGCATTCCCGCGGCAGCTCGCCCGCCGCCGCGCGGTCGACGATGCGTCGGGCGAGCGCCGCGTCGGGCTCCAGGCTCGTCCACTCCCGCACCCGGGGGCCGTAGAGGTAGGGGATGTTGCTGCCGATGCCAGCGCCCACCTCGAGCACGCGCTCGCCGATGAAGGGCGACAGCACCCGCGAGAAATAGGATTTCCAGTTCCGCGCGCCGGAGAAGAGATCGAGCTCGGAGCCGATGTAGGTCTGACTCATCGGATCGCCCGCATCAGCACCGGCTGCAAGTCCGCGGGCCGGATCCAGCATTGCTGGCGGCGCGTGACGAAGAGGCGGCAATCGACGATCGGCACCATCGGGCGGGCGCTGCGCCCCGCCAGCATGGTCAGCGCCGTCGCCACCATGATCACCACCGTCTGCAGCAGGACGATGAGGAGATCGCCGGCAGCGGCGGTGGCCCAGCCGGGAATCGCCAGGCTGCTGGCGAAGCGGATCGCGGTGACGGCGAGGATGCCGGCCATCGCCAGGACGCCGACGAAGAAGGTGGCGATCAGCACGCGGACGAAGACCACGTCGCTATAGACCGAGACCGCGCTGAGGCCGTGCACCACCAGCCCGGTGAGGCTCATGCGGGAGCGGCCGGCGTAGCGGGTGCCGCGCTCGGTCTCCACCGTCGTGTAGCGCAGGCGCGAGCGCATGATGGCGGCGGCGAAATTGTTCCAGAGCTCCGGCATGTGCACGAGCCGCGCCACCGCCGCCCTGGGGATGAGCACGTAGTTGCCGAAGCTGATCGCGTGGCCGGTGAAGACGCGGAACAGCAGCTTATAGATGAAGTAGCAGAGCTTGAACGTCGGCCCCTCCGAGCGCTTGGCGCGATGGGCAAAGACGACGTGGTCGGGCTGCCGCTCGCTCGCCGCCAGCAGCGCCGCGATGTCGGCCGGACGGTCCTCGCCGTCGGAGTCCATCACCAGCACCGCGTCGATGTCGTCGCGCTCGGCGATGGCGCAGAGCCCGACCGCGATGGCGCGTTGATGGCCGAGGTTCACCGCGAGCCGGATGACCTCGACATTGGCGATCGGCGTGTCGGCGGGAAACTTGAGCCGGTTCGCATCGAGCGGCGCGACCGAGCCGTCGTCGAGGGCGCAGACATGGAAGGCGACGTCGGCGCCGGCGAAGCGCTCGGAGATTTCCGTGACGAGGGCGGTGAACGACTCCCAGTCATCGAGCACCGGCGTCACGATAGCGATTTGCCTGGCCACGGACGCGCCTCGCGAGCTGCAAACCTGCGGTTCCAGCCCTCGTTAGTAACGAATACGGGTTAACAAGAGGCGAAGAGCGCCGGCGAGGCCATTGATCGCAAACCGATAAAATACCGCGGTTCGCGTGCCGCCGCCCCGCCGGGCGGCCGCTATTCGGCGGCGCGGCGGTCCGGCGGCGGCTGCCAGCGCAGCACCGGCTTGCGCGCCGCCAGGGTCTCGTCGAGGCGGCGGCGCGGCGTGAGGCGCGGCGCGGCCTGGAAATACTCGACATCGCCCGTCTTGGCGCGGCGCGCCAGGCCGCGGATCACGGCGATGAAGCGGTCGAGGCTGTCCTTGCTCTCGCTCTCGGTCGGCTCCATCAGGAGCGCGCCGTGGACGATCAGCGGGAAGTACATGGTCATGGGATGATAGCCCTCGTCGATCATCGCCTTGGCGAAGTCGAGGGTGGTGACGCCGGTATCCCGGAGGAAGGTGTCGTCGAACAGCACCTCATGCATGCAGGTGCCGGGGAAGGACGGCGTCAGCTGGTCCTTCAAGGACGCCAGCAGGTAGTTGGCGTTCAGCACCGCGTCCTCGGCGATCTGGCGCAGGCCGTCGGCGCCGTGGCTCATCATATAGGCGAGCGCGCGCACGAACATGCCCATCTGGCCGTGATTGCCCTTGATGCGGCCGAGCGCCGCCTTGGCCTCGCCGCCCTTGTGCTCCACGAGCCGGAATCCTTTGCGGTCATGCACGACCCAGGGCATCGGCGCATAAGCGGCGAGGCTGTCGGCCAGCACCACCGGCCCGCTCCCCGGCCCGCCGCCGCCATGCGGCGTCGAGAAGGTCTTGTGCAGGTTCATGTGCATGACGTCGATGCCGAGATCGGCGATGCGCACGCGGCCGACGATGGCGTTGAAATTGGCGCCGTCGCAGTAGAAATAGGCGCCGGCGGCGTGGACCGCGTCGGCGATCTCGCGGATGTCGCGCTCGAAGAGGCCGCAAGTGTTGGGATTGGTGAGCATCAGGGCGGCGACGTCGGGCCCGAGCTTCGCCTTCAAGGCCGCGAGGTCGACGCGGCCCTCGGCGTTCGCCGGAATGGGATCGACGGTAAAGCCGCAGGCCGCCGCGGTGGCGGGGTTGGTGCCGTGGGCCGATTCCGGCACCAGCACGCGGATGCGCTTCTTCTCCTTGCGCGCGTCGAGCGCCGCCCGGATGCACATGATGCCGCAGAGCTCGCCATGGGCGCCGGCGCCCGGCGACAGCGCCACCGCGGGCATCCCCGTCAGCATCTTGATCCAGTGCGCGAGCGTGTCCATCAGCTCGAGCGCGCCTTGCACCGTCGAGAGCGGCTGCAGCGGATGGATGTCCGCGAGGCCCGGCAGCCGCGCCACTTTCTCGTTGAGGCGCGGGTTGTGCTTCATGGTGCAGGAGCCCAGCGGATAGATCCCGGTGTCGATGGCGTAGTTCTTCTGCGAGATCCGCATGTAGTGGCGCACCACCTGCGGCTCGGAGAGGCCGGGCAGGCCGATCGCGCCCTGGCGCGCGTGGGCGCCGAGGCGGCTTGCCACTCTTGGCTGCTCCGGCAGATCGACGCCGGTGCGGCTGGGCGCGTCCTGCTCGAAGAGCAGCGGCTCCTCCTCCTGCAGGCCGCGGGCGCCGCTGATGGTCGGCGTCTCGTTCGCCGCGCTCTTGAAATTGCTCACCGCCTGGCTCCACTCGCTCATCGCACGGCCTCCTCGAGCGCGGCGGCGAGCGCCGCCATGTCCTGCTCCGTCGTGGTCTCCGACGCCGTCACCAGCAGCAGGTCGCGCAGCTCCTTGCGCCTCGGATAGAGCCGGCTCACCGGCACGCCGGCGAGGATGCGCTTCCTCGCTAGGCGATCCACCACCGGCGCCGCCGGCTTCGGCAGGCGCAGCGTGAACTCGTTGAAGAAGCTGTCGTTGACGACGCCGACGCCCGGGATCGCCGCCAGACGATCGGCGAGCGCCGCCGCCTTGCCATGGTTGATGGCGGCAAGCCGCGTGAAGCCCGCCTCGCCCAAGAGCGCCAGGTGGATCGAGAAGGCGAGCGCGCAGAGGTTGGAGTTGGTGCAGATGTTGGAGGTCGCCTTCTCGCGCCGGATGTGCTGCTCGCGCGCCGAGAGGGTCAGCACATAGCCGCGCCGGCCGTCGACATCGACGGTCTCGCCGCAGAGCCGCCCCGGCATCTGGCGCACGAAGCGCTCGCGCGTCGCCAGCAGCCCCAGATGCGGGCCGCCGAAGACCAGGCCCATGCCGAGCGCCTGCCCCTCGCCCGCCACGATGTCGGCGCCCATGGCGCCCGGCGGCTTGACCGCGCCCAAGGACACCGGCTCGGTCACCACCACGATCAGCAGCGCGCCCGCTTTGTGGCAGGCCTCGGCGAGCGCCGTATGGTCGCGCAGCTCGCCGAAGAAGCCGGGGTTCTGCACCACGACGCAGGAGGTCTGGTCGTCGACGAGGCCGGCGAGGTTCTCCTCCGCCATCGGCACGGGATCGGCGAGCCGGGTCTCGAAGCCCACGAAGCGGCCGTAGGTCTGCGTCACGTCGCGGTAGTGCGGGTGCAGGCTGCCGGAGACGACCGCCCTCTTCCGGCGGGTGAGGCGGTTCGCCATCATCACCGCCTCGGCGCAGGATGTCGCGCCGTCATACATCGAGGCGTTCGCCACCTCCATGCCGGTGATGAGCGCCACCTGGGTCTGGAACTCGAACAGCACCTGCAGCGTGCCTTGCGACACCTCCGGCTGGTAGGGCGTGTAGGAGGTCAGGAACTCGCCGCGCTGGATCAGGTGATCGACCGCGGCAGGCACATGGTGACGATAGACGCCGGCGCCGAGGAAGCTCGGGCAGGATCCCGCGGCGAGGTTCTTTGCCGCCATGGCGCCGAGCGCGCGCTCCACCTCGAGCTCGCCCTGGGCGCGCGGCAGGTCGAGGAGGCCCTCGATGCGGGCGGCGGCGGGAACGTCGGCGAAGAGCGCGTCGATGGTGGGCACACCGATGGTCGCCAGCATCGCCTGGCGGTCGGCGGCGGTATGCGGGAGATAGCGCATCAGCCGAGCCCCGCCACGAAGGCCTGGTACTGCGCCTCGTCCATCATGGCGTCGAGCTGCTTCGCGTCGGCGACGGTCATCTTGAAGAACCAGCCGGCGCCCATGGGGTCGCTGTTCACCTTGCCGGGCTCGCCGCCGAGCTCGGCATTCGCCTCGGTCACCTGGCCCGAGATCGGCGCATAGACCTCGCTCGCCGCCTTCACGGATTCGACGACGGCGGCCTCCTTGCCCTGCTCCAGCTTGCGGCCCTTCTCGGGGAGCTCGACATAGACGACGTCGCCGAGCTGGGTCTGGGCGTAGTCGGTGATCCCCACGGTGGCGCTGCCGCCCTCGACGCGCACCCACTCGTGGTCCTTGGTGAATTTGACGGCCATGGCGTTTCCTCGTTCTTGCCTCTTGTCGGGAATGCGGCTTCAGCCGCGGTAATAGCGATGGGGGGCGAAAGGCATCGGCGCCACCTGCGCCGCCCGCGGCGTCCCGCGCACCAGCAGCATGACCGGCGTGCCCGGCTGCGCCTGCGCGGTGGCGACATAGCCCATGGCGATCGGACCATCGACGCTGGGACCGAAGCCGCCGCTGGTGACGCGGCCGATGACGGCGCCGCTCGCGTCCCGGATCTCGGTGCCCTCGCGCGCCGGCGCCTTGCCCTCGGGCCGGATGCCGACCCGCTTGCGCTCGGTGCCGTCGCGGAGCTGCTTGAGGATCGTCCTGGCGCCGAGGAAGCCGCCCTCGCTGCGCCGGCGCTTGCCGATGGCGAAGGTGATGTCCGCCTCCACCGGCGTGGTGTCGCGGTCGATGTCGTGGCCGTAGAGGCAGAGCCCGGCCTCGAGGCGGAGCGTGTCGCGGGCGCCGAGACCGATCGGCTTCACCTCGGGCTCGGCCAGCAGCTTGCGCGCCAGCCGCTCGGCATCCTCGTTCGGAACCGAGATCTCGAAGCCATCCTCGCCGGTGTAGCCGGAGCGCGAGACCAGGCAGGGGCTGCCGTCGATGCGATGGGCGGCGGCGCTCATGAAGGGCATCGTGGCGACATCGGGCACCAGCCGCGCCAGCACCGCCGCCGCCTGCGGCCCCTGCAGCGCCAGCAAGGCGCGGTCGGGCAGCGGCGTCACCCGGATCGTCGGCTCCAGCGCGTGCTTCATGTGCGCGATGTCCTGCGCCTTGCAGGCCGCGTTCACCACCGCGAAGAGGTGGTCGCCGAAATTGGTGACCATGAGATCGTCGAGGATGCCGCCGGCATCGTTGGTGAGCACGGTGTAGCGCATGCGCGCGGGCTTCAGCGCCTGGATCTCGCCGGGCACCAGCCGCTCCAGCGCCTGCGCCGGCCCGCCGCGCCCCTCCAGGCGCAGCTGGCCCATATGGGAGACGTCGAAGAGGCCGGCGGCGCTGCGGGTGTGGCGATGCTCGGCGACGATGCCGCTCGGGAACTGCACCGGCATCTCGTAGCCGGCGAACGGCACCATGCGGCCGCCCAGCTCCAGGTGCAGCGCGTGCAGCGGCGTTTTCGCCAGGGATGGATCGGTCATCGGGCTCAGGACCCCACAGGCTTCGCAAAGCCGCGGCCTTAAGCCGCGACGGAAGCCCCTCTGTCCCGGAACCTGAAAGATTGGCCCGCGGGCGGCGCCCGCGCGGCTTACCTCGTCGGT
>DATKPX010000440.1:0-4808 GCA_035523855.1 Allostellaceae bacterium | reverse complement strand
ACAGCGTCCAAGCGGCGCTCAAGCGCCGCGCCATCCGCGTCGAGCGCGTCGCGGCGAAACCCTGAGCGCGCGGCCGTGACGCGGCGCGCCGGAGAAACGCCCAGGAACTAGAGCAGCGCCAGCAATCCCCTGAGGATCTGCTCCGGCCGCGGCGGGCAGCCGCGGATGTGGAGGTCGACCGGCACCACCGACGAGACGCCGCCCACCACGGCGTAGCTGCCGGCGAACATCCCGCCGTCGAGGGCGCAGTCGCCGAGCGCCACCACCCATTTGGGAGCCGGCGTCGCCGCATAGGTCCGCTCGAGCGCCTCGCGCATGTTCTTGGTCACCGGTCCGGTCACCAGCAGCACGTCGGCATGGCGCGGCGAGGCGACGAAGCGCAGGCCGAAGCGCTCGAGATCGTAGAAGGCGTTGCCGAGGGCGTGGATCTCCAGCTCGCAGCCGTTGCAGGAGCCGGCATCCACCTCGCGGATCCAGAGGCTGCGCCCGAGCCGCTGGCGCGCCGCGCGGCTGAGCGCGCCGGCGAGCTCCGCGAGCGACGCGTCGTCCGCCACCGGCGCCGCTTCCGTCAGCGGTGGCTTGACCATGCCTTCGAGGAGGTGCCTGCGCATCGCTCAGAGATCCACGCCGGAGTAGGAGCAGTTGAAGGATTTATTGCAGAGCGGAAAATCGGCGACGATGTTGCCCTCGATCACCGCCTCCAGCAGCGGCCACTGGAACCAGGAGGGGTCGCGCAGGTGGCAGCGCTCGACCCTGCCGTCGCCCCCGATTCGCAGCGCGACGAGGATGTCGCCGCGGAAACCCTCCACCAGCGCCAGGCCCTCGCCCGATGCCCCGGCCGGCAGCTCGGTCCGCAGCGCGCCGGCCGGCAGGCGGTCGAGGATCTGACCGACGAGATCCAGGCTCTGCTCGATTTCGTGGATGCGGATCCAGACGCGGGCATTGACGTCGCCGTCGCTGCGCAGCGGCACCTCGAAGCGGAGCCGGTCGTAGGGCGGATATCCCAAGCTGCGCCGCGCATCGAAGCCGCGGCCGGAGGCGCGGCCGACATAGCCGCCGGCGCCGAACCGCCGCGCCAGCGCCGGCTGCAGGACACCGGTGCCGACCGTGCGGTCCTGCAGCGAGGTGGTGCTGTCGTAGAGCCGCACCAGGGCGGGGAAGCGCCGGCGCGCCTCTTCGGCCAGCGCGCGGATGGCGGCGATGCCGCCCTCGGCGAGATCGGCGGCGACGCCGCCCGGCAGCACGCAGTCGCGCATCAGCCGGTGGCCGAAGCCGGCGTCGGCGGCGCGCAGCACCCGCTCGCGCAGCACCGCGCAATGCGCCTGCATCAGGGCGAAGGACGCGTCGTTGCAGATGGCGCCGATGTCGCCGAAATGATTGGCGAGCCGCTCCAGCTCCGCCATCAGCGCGCGCAGCCACTGCGCCCGCGCCGGCGCCTCGATCCCGAGCGCCGCCTCCGCCGCGCGCGCGAAGGCGACGGCATAGGCAACGGTGCTGTCGCCGGAGGTGCGGCCGGCAAGCTTCGCCGCGCGGGCGAGATCGGCGCCCTGCATCAGGCTCTCGACGCCCTTGTGGACATAGCCGAGCCGCTCCTCCAGGCGCACCACGGTCTCGCCGGCGGCGGTGAAGCGGAAATGTCCGGGCTCGATGATGCCGGCGTGCACCGGGCCGACCGCGATCTGGTGCAGGCTCTCGCCCTCCGCCGGCAGGAAGGCGTAAGGAGCCGGCGCCTCGGCTTGCGGCCGCGCCGCGCCCAGCGGATGCGCGATACCCCACCGCCCGTAATCGAGCCAGGGCCGCGGGTCCGGCACGCCCTCGGCCTCGAGGCCGAAGAGATCCCGGATCGTGCGCTCCAGCCGCAAGGCCGGCGGGTGGCTGGCCGCGACGGAGGGAAAGCGGCCCTCCGGGCAGTCGAGGCTGAGGACGGTGATCTCGCTGGCCGAGGCATCGAGGACCGCCATGTGGACGGCGCGCCGCTCGCCCCAGAGCCCGAGCAGCGTCAGCGATCCCTCGCGCAGCTCTTCCGCCGCCAGGCGCCAGGCCACGGGATCGATGACAATGCGCGGCACCGGCCGGTGTGCCTCGACCCGGCTTCCCTTGGCGATGAGCTCGTGGAGCGACAGCATCGGCTCAGCCCAGCAGGATCGAGACATGCTGGAACCAGCTCACCAGCTGCGGCGGCAGGTAGATGCCGGCGGCGAACACCAGGGCCAGATGGGCGAAGAGCGGCGCGTAGGAGGCCTTCACCGGCGCGGTGCCGCCCTTCACCGCGCCGAAGGCGAGGCTGTTGAGGCTCCTGAGCAGCGCGCCGACGGCGAGCAGCAGGCCCAGCACCAGGGGAATGGCGAGCAGCGGCGAGCGGGCGAAGGTGGAGCTCACCACCAGGAACTCGCTCATGAAGATGCCGAGCGGCGGCAACCCCGCGATCGCGACCACGCCGAGGATCAGGCTCCAGCCGAGCCAGGGATGCGATTCGGTGAGGCCGCCGATCTCGGCGATCTTCTGCGTACCCTTGACCTGGGCGATATGGCCGACGGCGAAGAAGATGCCGGACTTGGTGAGGCTGTGCATGGTCATGTGCAGGAGGCCGGCGAAATTGGCGAGCGGCCCGCCCATGCCGAAGGCGAAGACGATGATGCCCATATGCTCGATGGAGGAATAGGCGAAGAGCCGCTTGATGTCGCGCCGGCGGTAGAGCATGAAGGCGGCGAAGAGCAGCGACACCAGCCCGAGCGTCACCATCAGCGGTCCCGGCGCCACCGCCCCCGCATTCGCCGCCATCAGCATCTTGAAGCGCAGCACCGCGTAGAGCGCGACGTTGAGGAGAAGGCCCGAGAGCACCGCCGAGATCGGCGTCGGGCCTTCCGCGTGGGCGTCGGGCAGCCAGGCATGGAGCGGCGCCAACCCGACCTTGGTGCCGTAGCCCAGCAGCAGGAACACGAAGGCAAGGTCGAGGAGAGCCGGATCGAAGGCGGCGGCGCGGGCGAGGAGCTGGGTCCATATCATGGATTCGGCGCCCTCGCCGATTACCGGCTGCGCCGCCACATAGACGAGGATGGTGCCGAAGAGGGCGAGCGCGATGCCGACGCTGCCGAGGATGAAATACTTCCAGGCCGCCTCCAGCGCCTCGTTGGTGCGATAGATGCCCACCATCATCACCGTGATGAGCGCCGTCAGCTCGATCGCCACCCACATGAGCCCGATGTTGTTCGCCAGCAGCGCCAGGTTCATGGCGAAGCTCAGGATCTGGAACATGGCGTGGTAGAAGCGCAGATAGCGCGGCGTCAGCCGGCCGATCTCCAGCTCATGGCCCACATAGCTGGCGCTGAAGATGCTGGTGGTGAAGCTGACGAAAGTGTTGAGGGCGATGAAGACGACGTTGAGGTCGTCGACGAGGAGATAGGCGCCGGGCGCGGGAGGCGTCCCGATCAGCAGCAGGAGCGCGGCGATCAGGGTCAGGAGGCTGGCCAGGATGTTGAGCCGGGCGGCGAGCCAATAGCCCGGCAGCAGCACGAGGAGCGCCGCCGCGCCAAGCGGTATCAGCAGCACGGCGCTTTCGCTGTCGAGAGGGAGCGCCGTCACAGCCTATCCCCCCGTGCCTGGTCGAGCGCGTGCAGGTCGACGGTGTCGAACCGCTCGCGGATGCGGAAGAGGAAGATGCCGATGACGATGACGGCGATCAGGATCGAGAAAGCGACGCTGATCTCCACCACCAGCGGCATTCCCTTGGCGCCGGTCGCCGCCAATATGAGCCCGTTCTCCAGCGCCATGAATCCCACTATCTGACTGACGGCGTTGCGGCGCGTCACCATGACGAGGAGCCCCAGCAGCACCACCGCGAGGGCAAAGGCGAGATCCTCGCGGGCGATCGGGCTGGCCTCGCCGCTGGTGACCCGCAGCATCACCACCATGGAGAGCGCCACCAGCCCCATGCCGGCGAGCATGGTCATGCCGATGCCGACCACGGTCTCGATCTCGCGATGGATACCGAGCCGCTCCACGATGCGCCTGAGCGCGCCGGGAACGACGATCGCCTTGAAGGCGAGCGCCAGCACCGCGGTGACGTAGAGGTGCGAGGCACCCTGGATGAAGGCCTGCCACGCCACCGCCGCCGCCAGAGTGAGGGCATGGACGGCATAGACGTTGAGCAGCGCGTAGAGCCGGTCCTGGTAGAGCAGCAGGAAGGTCACCAGCACGAGGCCGCCGGCGAGGAGATGGGCGATATCGAAATCGAGCCGGTCCATCTAGAAGCTTCCCGAGACGAAGCGGAGGAGCGTCGCCAGCAGGCCCAGCATCAGCGCGGCGCCGAGGAACTGCGGCACGCGGAAGACGCGCATCTTGGCGATCGAGGTCTCGAATACCGCAAGCAGCACGCCGCCGGCGGCCAGCTTCAGCACATAGACGCCGGCGCCGATCAGCTCCGCCGCGGCGCCGCCGTCCGATCGCGCCAGGCCCCAGGGCACGAAGAGGCAGGCGATCAGCGAGACGTAGAGCAGCAGCTTCAGCGCCGTCGCGAGCTCGATGAGGGCGAGGTGCCGGCCGGAATACTCCAGCACCATCGCCTCGTGCACCATGGTGAGCTCGAGATGGGTGGCGGGATTGTCGACGGGGATGCGCGCGTTCTCCGCGAGCGCCACGATGACGAGGGCGATCACCGCCAGCGCCAGGGAGACGCGAAGCCCCACCGCCGACGAGCCCATGAAGGCCGCCATGGTGGAGAGCTGGGTCGAGCCGGCGATCAGCGCCAGGGTGAAGACGATGGTGATCATCGCGGGCTCGGCCAGCGAGGCGATCATCACCTCGCGGCT
>DATKPX010000439.1:0-2006 GCA_035523855.1 Allostellaceae bacterium | reverse complement strand
CGCGGCCATCGCATGCTGATGCTGGAGCAGCTGATCCAGAAGCTGCGCGAGCGCGGCGCCATCTTCCGCACCATGGAGGATGTCGCGGCGGAATGGCGCGCCCAGGCGCCGCCGGCGCAGGGTTAACGGGCGGCGGCGCGGCGACAGGGGCTTGTTAACCGGCGCCCGGTCAATTGGCGCCATGCCGCCCGGCGACCGCCCCGCGTCCACAACTCCTGCGATTGACGACCGCACCATCGACACCTGGACCAAGGCGGTCGAGGCGGGCGATGTGGCGCCGATCCGCGCCGTCTTCGGCGCCGTCGAGGCGACCGGTCCCGAGGTGATCTGGCGGCCGGGGCCCGAGCAGCTCGCGCATCGCCCGCTGCGCTTCCTGCGCGAGCACTGGTCGAGCCTCGCGGCCGGCCAGGAGATGCCGCTCGCCGGCGAGATCGACGCCGTCAACCTGGGGCCGGCGCTCGGCTTCATCATCCTGGCGGACGTCATCGAGGGCGGCCGGGATTTCCGCTATCGCCTGTTCGGCAGCGCGCTCGCCGCCGCCTCCGGCTTCGACATGACCGGCCAGCTGCTCAGTGAGCACAAGGCCTCGCCCCATGTCCCGGCCTTCTATCTCGCCGCCTACCGCGCGGCGCTCCGGCGGCGCGAGCCGCTCTTCACCGAGCACGGCCCCTCCCATGTGGTGCGCACCAAGGCATGGCACCGCCTCGTGCTGCCGCTCGCCGACGAGACCGGGCGCATCAGCCGCTTCCTCGTCGGCACCGTTCCCCTCAGCCGCGGCGGCACGCCGCTCATTGGCCGCTACTAGACCTCACTTGAGCCGCCGCCGCGAATCTGAGATGAGAGGCCGACATCTTGGGAGAGGGACACCATGGGGATCGAACGGTCTTTCGTCGTCAGCGGCATCGTGCTCGGCATCATCGGCATGCTGCTGGGCATCCATATGGGCATCGCCCAGCAGTTCGATCTGGCGCCGGTCCATGCCCACATCAACCTGGTGGGCTGGGTGAGCCTGCTGCTGTTCGGCCTCGCCTACCGCACCGGCATCGCCAAGGTCGACGGCTGGGCGAAGGTGCATTTCTGGGTCGCGCTCGTCGCCGCGGTGCTGTTCCCGCTCGGCATCGCCGTCGCGATCCTGCGGCAGAATTCCGCGCTCGCCATCCTGGGCTCGCTGCTGGTGCTGCTGTCGATGGTGCTGTTTCTGGTGAACGTGCTGCGCGCCCGCGGCTGAGCTTTAGCAGTTGTGATTCTCCCCGGAGACATCCTGCTCTAGACTGCGCCGAAGCGAGCGCCACAAGGCGCCGCCATCGGGGGAGGAGCGCATGGCCGCACGCCAGCCTGTCGACGTGGCGGAATTCATCGACGAGTCCAGGGTGAGCGGCTTCCAGATCACGCTGATGGTGATCTGCGGGCTGGTGGCGATGCTGGACGGCTTCGATGCCCAGCTCATCGGCTACGTGGTGCCGGCGATCGCCCAGAGCTGGAGCATCGCCGGCAGCGCCATCGGCGCCAGCTTCAAATGGGTGTTCGCCGCCGGCCTCTTCGGCCTGACGCTGGGCGCCCTGCTGGGCGGGCCGGTGGCCGACCGCATCGGGCGGAAATCGGTGATGCTGGCCTCGGTGGCGGTCTTCGGCCTCTTCACGCTGGCGAGCGCGCTCGCCGAGGACGCGAGCCAGCTCATCCTGCTGCGCTTCCTCACCGGCCTCGGCCTCGGCGGCGCCATGCCCAACACCATCGCGCTGACGGCGGAATACGCGCCGCACCGGATCCGCACCACCCTCATCACCGCGATGTTCGTGGGCTTCCCGATCGGCAACGTCGTCGCCGGCGCGGTGAGCGTGCCGCTGATGCATGAGTTCGGCTGGCCGGGCGTCTTCTATTTCGGCGGCCTGGCGCCGCTCATCCTGCTGCCGGTGGCGGCGGCGCTGCTGCCGGAATCCGTGCGCTTCCTGGTGGCGCACGGCCGGCCCGCGAGCCGGGTCGCCAACATCCTCGAGCGCATCCGGCCG
>DATKPX010000438.1:0-4937 GCA_035523855.1 Allostellaceae bacterium | reverse complement strand
TGCTGCCGCCCGCCGATCCGCTCGCCGCCGAGGAGTTCCTGGCGGTGGCCGAGCTCGACGGCGACCAGCGGAACGCCCGCATCTTCCTGGCGGCGCCGATCGCCCGCCGGGAGGTCGAGGATCTCTTTGCCCCGCACATCGAGAGCGTCGATCTCGTCACCTGGGACCGGCGGCAGGAGGCGGTGCTGGCGCGCCGGCAGCGGCGGCTGGGCGCGCTGCTGCTGGCGGACGATCCCCTGCCGAGCCCGCCGAAGGACGCGGTCCGCGCCGCCCTGCTGGAGGGGCTTGGCGAGCTCGGCCTCGACGCGCTGCCCTGGACCCGCGAGGCGCGCGAGCTGCGACAGCGGGTTCAGTTCCTGCGGCGGCTCGAGGGCGAAGCCGGCTGGCCCGATTTCTCCGACGACTGGCTCGCCACCCATCTCGCCGACTGGCTCGGGCCGTTTCTCGACGGCATCAGCCGCCGCAGCCAGCTCGACCGCGTCGATCTCTCGGCAGCGCTCAAGGCAATGCTGCCCTGGGACCGGCAGCGCCGCCTCGACGAGCTGGCGCCGACGCACATCGCCGTGCCCAGCGGCTCGCGCATTCCCGTCGACTACGGGGCGGGCGAGGTGCCGGTGCTGGCGGTCCGGCTGCAGGAGATGTTCGGCCTCGCAGAGACGCCGAAGCTCGGCGGCGGCCGGACCGCCATCCAGCTGCACCTGCTGTCGCCCGCCGGCCGCCCTCTGCAGGTGACCGCGGATCTCGGAACGTTCTGGAAAACGGGGTATCGGGCGGTGCGTGCCGAAATGCGCGGCCGCTACCCGAAGCACTCCTGGCCAGAGGATCCTCTGACCGCTCCCCCTACCGCACGCGCCAAGCGGCGCGGAAGCTGACCCCCGCGCCGGCTGGCGAAGCGCGGCTTAGGACATCTTCTTCTTCATCATCTTCTTGGAGGAGCTCTTGTGCATGGGCTGCTTCATGCTCTTCTTGCCGGCGAGGCAGTCCTGCATCGCCTGCGACTGCCAAGCGTAGTCGTAGCAGTTCATCTTATGGTGCGCCGCCGCCTTGTGCATATTCATCGGCTTCATCTTCGCCGGCGCGGTCTTCGCCGCTTGCGCATAGGCCGACGGGGCCGGCAGCGCCAGGACACCGGTGATCGCCGCCGCCATCGCTACCGTCCAGATCTTCCCCAGCATTTCTAAGCTCCTCTTGTGTTGGGATTGGGAACGCACGCAGTGGAATCGATAATGTGTCGAGACTGTGCACCGTGCAATCGCGCCCGCGAAAAAAACTGCCGATGTGCGCGCGGCGCCACGCCGAGCCTCGCATCGATAATCGAATGATCGATATAAGCAAGTCATTTCAATACCTTACAAAGAAGTTCCGAGATCGCCCGCCGGCCTGCGCAGCAATGCATGCGCGACGTCGCGGCACTCGGTGGCGCGACATCAGGCAGCGCTGGGACGCTCGTCGCGCCAGAATCGGGCGACGAGCGCGGTCATGACGAGGACGGCGCCGATCACCAGGGCGACGCAGCCCGGCCAGCCTGCATGCGCCCAGACGACGGCGGGCAGTGCTGCGCCGAAGCTGCCGCCGACATAGTAGAAGGCGACATAGAGTCCGACGGCGGAAGAGCGCGCGGTGGTGGCACGCTGCGCCAGCAGGCTGGTTGCCGCCGTCTGCACGGCAAAGCCGCAGGCGGAGACCACCGCCAGGCCGACGATGATGAGCGTCAGCGACGGCAGGAGGGTGATCAGCAGTCCCGCGCACCAGATCGGCGCCGTCAGCATCACCAGGGCGCGCCGGCCGAGGCGGTGGATCCAGCGCCCGGTCATCGGCGTCACCACCACGGCGAAGAGATAGACGACGAAGATCGCCCCCAGCGCCGAGGTGGAGAGCTCGAAGGGCGGCGCCGCCAGGTAGAAGTTCACATAGGTGAATGTCGCCACGAAGATGAACAGCACCACGAATCCCACCGCGAAAGTGGCGGCGATCGGCAGGTTGAAGAAATGCCCCAGCATCAGCCGGATCGAGTGCTTGAGGCCCTCGGCGCGCACGAAACGCCGCTCGCGCGGCAGCGTCAGCGCGACGGTGACGGCGGAGACCAGGGTGATCGCGGCGATCATCCAGAAGGCGGCGCGCCAGCCGGCATGGTCGGCGACCAGGCCCGAGAGGAAGCGGCCGAGAAAGCCGCCGAGGCCGCTGGCGGAGATATAGACGCCGGTGGCGCCTGCCACCTCCTTGGGCGGCCACTCGTCGCCGATATAGGCGACGGTGACGGCGAAGATCGGCGGCAGCAGCAGGCCCTGGACGAAGCGCCAGAGCACCAGCTCGGCGAGCGACTGGCTGAGCGCCAGCAGGACGGTCGGCAGCACCAGCAGGGTCATCGCGCCGGTGATGATGCGCTTCCGCCCGAGGACGTCGGCCGCCACGCCGATGAAGGGCGCCACCATCGCCACCGCGAAGGTTGTGGCGCTCACGGTCAGGCTCACCTGCGCCTCGGTGGCCTGGAAGTCGCGCGCGAACAGCGGCAGCAAGGGCTGCGTTGCGTAGAGGTTAATGAAGGTGCAGAGACCGGCGAGCCCCACGGCGAGGCGTCGCGTATCGGAGACCATCGGCGGCGCGCCTTGAGCCTATGCGTGGATGGCGGGGATGCGAGCCCGGGTCCGGCCCTTATCCAGGACTGGGACCCACTCTAGAGCCCGCCGGCCATCCCCGCCATGCACCGAACCCATTTGCCAGGGAATAGCCCCATGACGTCAGCGCATCCCAGTGGCCCGTCCGCGGGCAGCAGCCCATGCCGATGCCGCATGTCATTTCCGCGCCGTCCCGCTACCATGCGTGAGGACGATCCCTGCCGCTGCTCACTTTGGCGGCAGCGGCCGAACGATCCCAGGGCATGACCGACCTCCGCGCCGCACCCGCTCCCTCGCCGCCCCAATATCGCACCGCCAGCGAGCCGCGGCTCCGGCTGCTGATCCCGCTGGTGGTGGCCTGCGGCCTCTTCATGGAGAACCTGGACTCCACCATCCTCGCCACCGCCATCCCGCAGATGGCGGCGAGCCTCGGCGAGAGCCCGCTCCGGCTCAACGTCGCCATCACCAGCTATCTGCTCAGCCTCGCGGTCTTCATCCCGGTGAGCGGCTGGGTCGCCGACCGCTACGGCGCGCGCAGCGTCTTCTGCAGCGCGATCGCCGTCTTCACCGTCGGCTCGGCGCTCTGCGGCCTCGCCACCTCGCTCCCCATGCTGGTGGTGACCCGGGTGCTGCAGGGGCTGGGCGGCGCGATGATGACCCCGGTAGGACGCCTGATCCTGCTCAAGTCATTTCCCAAGAGCCAACTCGTCACCGCGATGAGCTACGTGACGATCCCGGCGCTGATCGGGCCGGCGATCGGGCCGCTGGTCGGCGGCTTCCTCACCACCTATGCCAGCTGGCGCTGGATCTTCTACATCAACATCCCCATCGGCTTTCTCGGCATCGGCCTCGCGCTGCGCTTCCTGGAGAACTTCCGGGTCGCCGCCGCGGCGCGCTTCGATTTCACCGGCTTCGTGCTCTGCGGCATCGGCCTCGCCTCCACCGCGCTCGGCCTCGAATATGCCGGCCGGCACCTGATCTCGAACGCGCTCGAGGCGGCGATCCTGGCGGTGGCGGCGCTCAGCCTCGCCGCCTACGCCTTCTATGCGCGCCGCACGCCGAACCCCGCCGTCGATCTCAAGATCTTCGAGAACCGCACCTTCCGCATCGCCGTCATCGGCGGCCTGATCTGCCGCACCGGCCTCGGCGCTGTGCCGTTCCTGCTGCCGCTGCTGCTGCAGATCCCGTTCCATCTCACCGCCTTCCAGTCCGGCAGCCTCACCTTCGTGCTGGCGCTGGGCTCGATGGGCATGAAGAGCACCTCGCCGCCGATCCTGCGCAAATTCGGCTTCCGCAAGCTGCTGCTGGTGAACGCCGTCATCGTCGGGCTCGGCACCATGGCGCTGGGCCTGATCCACGCCGATACGCCGCACTGGCTGATCGTCCCCGGCCTCCTCGTCTTCGGCTTCTTCCGCTCGCTGCAGTTCACCTGCATGAACACGCTCGCCTATGCCGATCTCTCCAGCACCCATCTCAGCACCGGCAGCAGCGTCGCCAGCGTCACGCAGCAGCTCTCGATCACCTTCGGCGTCGCCATCGCCGCCACATTGCTGTCGCTCCTCATCGGCCCCGGCAGCACGCCCAGCGCCGAGGACTTCCTGCCGGTTTTCATCCTGGTCGGCCTGCTGCCGATCGCCTCCGTCGCGTGGTTCTCCCAGCTCCGTCCGGAGGACGGCAACCAGGTGAGCGGACATCGGGTGTGAGCGTTGGGGGTTATGAGAGGCTAATTTTCCCCCTCTGCCCCCGGGGGCGGAGAGGGTCGGGGTGAGGTGGGGGACTCTCCAGCGCCTGCAGAATGGTCTCCAAGACACCCTCCAAATTCTCCAGAACCTCGCTGTTCCAGAATCTGATAACGCGATAACCGTGGCGCATGAGCTCTTTGGTACGCGCTGCGTCAGCCGGCGCCAGGTCGCCATGCTGCCCACCATCAAGCTCGATCACCAGCTTGTGCGCGGGACAGGCAAGTCCGCGATCCGCCGCCCGATCGGATGCTGGCGGCGAAATTTCAGCTTGCAAATACCTTCACGAAGCGCGCGCCACAGAATGCGCTCCACATCGGTCCCGTCACACCGAAGCCGACGCGCGATATGAGTTCTTTGCCCGATCGTCATTGCCGCGTCGAGCCCCACCTCACCCTACCCTCTCCGCCCCTCGGGGCGGAGAGGGATTCTTGCCTGCGTCCGCAGCCGGCGCTAGCTTCGCCGGACACATCGGATGAGGACGCACCGGAATGAACGAGACCGCGCACACCGTCCGGCCGCTGCAGGGCATTCGCGTCCTCGATCTCTCGAGCTTCATCTCCGGCCCCTTCTGCACCACCCA
>DATKPX010000437.1:0-3863 GCA_035523855.1 Allostellaceae bacterium | reverse complement strand
GGTCTGCAGCTTGTCCGCGGCCTCCTGGGTCTTGTGCCAGGCCTGCTTCAGGTGCTTATCCGCGGCGTCGCCGGCGTCCTTGCCGGTGGCGGCCGCCTTCTGCCCGACGTCCTTGCCGGTGCTGGCCGCCTTGTCGCCGGCGTCGCCGAGCTTCTGCTTCCAGAGCTCGACCTGGTCCTCCGCCTGCTTGGTGTAGCTGTCGTGATCGGTCGAGCCGCTGCTCGACTGGGCGCCCGCGGGCAGCGTCCCCGCCAGCAGGAGCGGTGCACTGATGAGCGCGGCGGCGAGAACACGCATGGATCATCCCCTTTTGACATCACGAGTTTCCCGGCCGGGGACTCTATCAGCTTTGGCGTCGCCGGGGCAGCCGCTTGCGCCGGAGCCAGTCCCGGAGCGCCGCGGCGTTGTTCCGCTCCGCGTCGCGGGCGGCATAGAGCAGCGTCACCGGTCCCTTGCGCATGAGGTCGCGCAACTCCGCCACCGCCGCCTCGGCGGCCGGCGCCCCGCGCCTCGGCCTTGGCGATGCCGCGCGGCCACAGCCGATCCACCAGCACGCGCGTCCCGTCGCCGGTGTCCGGCGGGTCGTAGACGCGCTTCAAGGCGAGGCTGCGCGCCGCTTGCTCCGGATGAGGCGGTTTTCTTTTTGCCATCTCCAATCTTCCTCATCCTGAGCAAGCGGCCCGTCGGGCCGCGCGTCGAAGGACGCACGCCCATCGACAGCGCGAGTCACCCGCGGTAGCTGTTGAAATATTTCATGCCGGTGTCGCACATCACCGTGACAATGGTGGCGCCGGGGCCGACCTGCTCGGCGAGGCGGAGCGCCGCGATCACGTTGCAGCCGGTGGAGGTGCCGGCGAAGAGCCCCTCCTCGCGGGCGAGCCGGAGCGCCATCGCCTTGGCATCCGCGGTGGTGACGCGCTCGATCGCGTCGGCGATGCCGTCCTGCCACAGCGGCACCACGAAGCCGGCGCCGATGCCGTCGATCTTGTGCGCGCCCGCGGGGCCGCCGGAGAGCACCGCCGATTCCGCCGGCTCGACGGCGACGATGCGGATCCCGGGCGCGCGTTGCCGCAGCCCCTCGGCGGTGCCGCGCAGCGAGGCGGCGGTGCCGACGCTTTGCACGAAGGCGTCGATGCGGCCGCCGGTATCCGCCCAGATCTCCTCGGCGAGGCGGTGATAGGCCCTGAGCTGATCGGTGTTCTTGAGCTGGTCGGTCCAGAAGCCGCCGGTTTCCGCGGCGATGACGCGCGCCGCCTCCACCATGTCGCGGGTCAGCTTCTCGGTCATGCGGCCGCTCTCGCTCGGCACCACGGTGAGCGTCGCGCCCAGCATCCGCATGTGCTCGAGCTTCTCCCGCGCGAAGGCGTCGGAGCTGACGATGTGGAGCGGATATCTCCTGACCGCGCAGACCAGCGCCAGCGAGACGCCGGTGCTGCCGCCGGTGTACTCGACGACGGCGCCGCCGGGCCTGAGCCGCCCGTCCGCCTCCGCCGCCTCGATCATGGCGAGCGCCATCCGGTCCTTCATGCTGCCGGTCGGGTTGCCGCTCTCGACCTTGAGCAGGATGCGGGCGCCGCCCGGCGGCACGATCTTGCGCAGCGGCAGCAGCGGCGTGCCGCCGATGCAGTCGAGGATGTCCGCCCGCGATCCGCTCATGGCGCTTTCCCCATGGCACTTTCCATGTATCTGCAAATGATGTAGATGCATATACCTATGGGCAAGGCAAGGCAACCGAAGACCCTGCGCGCCGACGCCCGCGCGATGGTGGCGGGCTGCGCCGGCTGGAACAGCCGGATCGCCGCGCGGCGGATCACCCAGTTCCTCGACCGCGCGCTGGCGGCGACCGGGCTCGGCGTGGCGCAGCTCGGCCTCATGGCGGAGATCGCCGCCCTCGACGACGACACGCTGGCGGCGCTCGCCGGGCGCACCGGCCTCGACCAGTCGACGCTGTCGCGCAACCTCAGGACCCTGGAGAAGGCGGGGCTCGTCGAGATCGCGGCGGTGGAGAGCGATCTCCGCCGCCGCGCGGTCTGGCTCACCGAGACGGGGGCAAGGCGGCTGGAGGCGGCGGTGCCGCTCTGGCGCCGGGCGCAGGCGGAGCTCGCCGAGCACCTCTCGCCGACGCGCGTCCGCCGCCTCGCGCTGGAGGCGGCGGCGCTGACGGAGTAGGAGCGGCGCTCAGCCGATCGCGTGGGCGGTCCGCTCGCGCACGGGAAGCTTCAGCGCATAGGCGCCGTCGCCGAGCAGCGCGAGGCCGAGGAGCGCCACGGTCCAGAACGCGGGATATTCCCAGCCGCCGCCCGGCGCGGTGAACATCCAGCCATTGGCGCCGTGCACGGTGGCGATGGTGCCGAGCATCAGCGGCACGAAGGCGAGCGCCACCCAGCGCGTCTGCATGCCGAGCAGCAGCAGCACGCCGCCGACCAGCTCCCCGGTCATGGTGGCGTAGGCAAGCGGCGCCGGCAGTCCGAGCTTGCCGAAGAATCCCACCACGCCCGCCGGCGTGAACACGAAGAGCTTCACCGCGTCATGGGCGATGAAGAGCAGGCCCATCGCCAGGCGCAGGACGAGCGCGGCATAGGGCGCGGTGCGGGTATCGATCATGGAAGCCTCCTGAAGTCTGCGGCGCCCCGCGACGGGCGTCTCCTGCCCGGCAATATCGCGTTCCCTCGGCAATCTATCAAATTCATGTTTGATATGATATTCATGCACCATATGGATATACCGGCGGTCGACCTCAACCTGCTCAAGGCCTTCGACGCGCTGATGACGGAGCGCGCGGTGACCCGCGCCGCGAGCCGCATTGGCCTCTCGCAGCCCGCCATGAGTCACGCGCTGACGCGCCTCCGGCATCTCTTCGGCGACGCGCTCTTCGTCCGCACGCCCCAGGGCATGGAGCCGACGGCGCGGGCGCGCGAGATCGCGGCGCTGATCGGGCCGGCCGTCGCCGGCATCCGCGCCGCGCTCAATCTCGGCACCGCTTTCGAGCCCGCCACCACCGAGCGGAGCTTCACCGCCGGCATGGCGGAATACGTGGAGGTGGCGCTGGTCGAGCGGCTGACCGACGCCTTCGCGCGCCTCGCGCCCCGCGCGCGGCTCCGCCTGGTGACGGCGACCTCGGCGGATTTCGCGGCGCGTCTCGATGCCGGCCAGATCGACGCGGCGCTCCTGCACCTGCGCGAGATCCCGCCGCGGCTCGAGAGCGCGGTGGTGCTGCGCGAGAGCATGGTGGCGCTCGCCCGGCGCGGCCATCGCGGCATCGGCCGCCGGCTCGCGCTGCGCGACTACCTCGCGCTGCCGCATGTGCTGGTCTCGCCGCGCGGCGTCACCGCCGGCGGGATCGACGGCATGCTGGCGGAGCGCGGCTATACCCGGCGCGTCGCCCTGGTCGTTGCGACATATCTGGCGCTGCCGCTGGCGCTGCGGCGCTCCGAGCTCATCGCGACGGTGCCCGAGCGCGCCGCGCGCCGCATCGCCGCCATGGCCGATCTCGCGATCCACGCGCTGCCGATCGCGGCGCCGGTGGAGATCACCATGGCCTGGCACCGCCGCGACAGCGGCGATTCCGCCCAGCGCTGGTTCCGCAGCCTGCTGGCCGAGCTGGCGGCCCCGTGAGCCGGGGCGCTAGAGCCTTATCGGTTCTGATTGAATCAGAACCGGGCTCTAGTTTTTTGTTTGAGCATGATCTTTTCCGAAAACCGGCATCCACTTTTCGGGATCATGCTCTAGCAGGGTGCTGAAGAACTGGCTGGTTTGATATTTTTTGGGTGTCTCGCTTGCGCGGGGGGACGTGGTAGCGGAGAGAGTCGGCGGTTGGGTCAGGTTTGGGTGAGGAGCTTTGGTATTCTGACGAGGTTGTAGGC
>DATKPX010000436.1:0-2003 GCA_035523855.1 Allostellaceae bacterium | reverse complement strand
TCTCTGACCGTGGCAAAGGCTCGTGCGAAGGCGAAGCGCAAGAAGAAGCGCCTCCGCCCCATCGATCGCCTGCGAAAGATCTGCCTCGCGCTGCCCGAGGCGGAGGAGCGCGAGACCTGGGAGATCCCGACCTTCCGCGTCTGCGACAAGATCTACGTCATGTACGTCGAGGACGAGGACGACCGGCCCGGCATCTGGTGCAAGGCGCCGCCGGGCAGCCAGACCATCCTGGTCGGCGCTGACCCCGGGCGCTTCTTCGTACCGCCCTATGTCGGCCACAGGGGCTGGGTCGGCATGCATCTCGACCGCCGCGTCGACTGGCGGGAAGTCGCGGTGCTGGTCGAGCGCAGCTACCGTCTCACCGCGCCGAAGCGGATCGTGAAAGGGATGATGGAGGTAGCAGCGGACGATTAGCCGCTTAAGAGCGCCGGCTTCAACGACGCTCACCCGTCATGCTCGGCCTGGTGCAGGTCAAGCCCGGCCATGACGCTTTCGGAGAAACGATCTCCTACCCCCGCGCCCTCTTCGTCGGCATCCACTTCTTCGGCTTCGGCGCCGGCTTCGCGGGGTCGGCCTTGTCAGCGGCGGGACCGAAATTCTCGACGAAATGGCTGTAGCGGCGCTTGAGCTCGGCGCGCTGGGCCGGGGTCATGTCGGTGATGCTGAGATGGGAGAGGTCGGCCTGGCGGAGATCGTCGTTGCTCATCGCATACCCCTGGAAGCGTCCCCGAGAAACTCTGCCTGAGCCTCGCCGGGAATGCTTAAGAGGAGGTTAGCGGAGCGGCCGGGGCGGCGACGCGTCGCGCCGGCGGCGCGGCCGCGGGCCGCCGACGGCGGATTTGAGCACCGCCAGCATGCGCTCGATCTCTTCCGGCGAGAGCTTGCGGATGCGCTCCGCCAGCAGGTTCGCGAGCTCCGTCGCCTGCGGCGCCAAGCCGGCCGTATCGACGGTGACGCGGGGGTGCGAGAGCTTGGCGAGGCGGATGAGCTCGTCAGCCTCGTCCCAGATGATGTTGAGCTGGGCGCAGAGCGCCACCACCATCGGATGCGCCGGCCGGCCGCGGCGGCCATGCTCGAGGGCGGAGAGATAGGCGGGGGACACGCCGAGCGACTCCGCCATCTGCTTGAGGGTCATGCCGCGCTCGGTGCGGATCTGCCGGAGGCGCACGCCGAAAGGCGTCATCGGACCCGCCGCAGCAGCACGTAGAGCGCGCCGCTGCCGCCGTCCTTCGGCTGCGCCCAGGAGAAAGAAAGGATCAGCGGGCGGAGCGGCGGCAGGTTGAGCCAGCGCGGCACCGCTTCCTTTAAGACGCCGCGCGCGCCGTCGCGGGCGCCTTTGCCGGTGATCACCAGCACCGAGCGGCAGCCGCTCTCCTGCGCGTGCGGCAGGAAGCGCTCCAGCGCGCGATGCGCCTCCTCCTGCGTCAGCCCGTGCAGATCGAGGCGCGCCTCCACCGGCAACCGGCCGCGGCGGTGCTTCTCGGCGGTGCGCCGGTCGACGCCCGGCGCATGCCCGGGCGTCAGCGCCGGCATGGCCGTGGATTTCTTGGGAGCGGCCCCGCGCGGCGTGACGGCGTGCGGGGGCAGCGGCGGCGCCGGATCCTCCGCGGCCGGCTCGGGTGGCGCGCGCCGGGGCGCGATGCGGCTCACGCCTTCCATCGAGCGGCGCCAGAGCGCGCGCTCCTCGCGGCTAGGGTGCCGCCCCATCGTCGATCAGGATGATGTGCAGCCGGCGCGGCCCGTGCGCGCCGAGCTCGATGCGCTGCTCGATGTCGCCGGTGCGCGACGGGCCGGTGATGAAGTTGACGGTGCGCGGCATCGCCCACTCATCACCGCCGTTCTTCTGCCGCTCGCGCAGGCGATCGAAGCCGTCCTCGTAGGTGGCGGCGACCTGGCCCGCGCGCAGCACCACCAGGTGGTCGTCGGGCAGGAAATTGTTGCGTGTCGGCGCCTCGGGTCCGGAGGTCAGCATCAGCGTGCCGGTCTCGGCGATCGCGGCGAAG
>DATKPX010000435.1:0-3890 GCA_035523855.1 Allostellaceae bacterium | reverse complement strand
CGTCTGCATCAGAGCTCCCGGTACATGCGGCCGGGGTTGAGGATGCGCTTGGGATCGAAGCTGTCCTTGATGCGCTGGCCGAGCGCCGCCAGCGCCGGCGGCTGCGGCTCGAAGATCGGCACCTCGCGGCGGAGCGTCTCGGGTGCGCGGATCAGCGTCGCATGGCCGCCGATTTCGTGGATCGCGGCGCGGATGACGGCGGCGCCGCCATCGGCGCTGCCGGCCACCGCGAGCCAGAGCAACCCGCCGCCCCAGTCGAAGAAATACCTGGCATCGAGCGTGCGGCTCACTGCCGCTGCCACGCCGGGACCGGCTTGCGGCGCGATCGAGACGCGCCAGACGACACGCTCGGGGTCGACCGCGCAAGGTCTGATGTCGGCGAGCGCGCGCCAGGTCTGCCGCGCCGGCGTGCCGCGCAGCAGCTCGGCGGCGCCGAATTCCTCGAGCTCCTGGCGGAGCGCCGCGGCGCGCGCCTCGACCGAGGGCGGCGGCCCCTCGACGCGGATCAGCGTCAGCGCGCGGCTGGCGCGGGCGAGCACGGTCGCCGCGCTCGCCGCCGGCAGATGCGCGGCGCCGCCGGTCTCGTGCGGGCTGTTGAGGGCGCGGGTCATCGCGGCGACCGCGCGCGCGTCGTCGAGCCCCATGAGAACGAGAGTTCCCGTCTCCTCCGGCGCCGGCAGCACCTTGACCGTGACCTCGGTCAGCACGGCGAGCGTGCCGTAGGAGCCCGCCATCAGCTTCGAGAGATCGTAGCCGGTGACGTTCTTGACCACGCGGCCGCCGGCCTTGAAGGCCTCGCCGCGGCCGCTCACCGCGTGAAAGCCCAGGAGATGGTCGCGCGCCGCGCCCTGCTTGATGCGGCGCGGGCCGGCGAGATTGCAGGCGAGCACGCCGCCCAGCGTCTGCTGCTCGGGCGCCGCCCCCATCAGCGGCCCCCAGTCGCCGGGCTCGAAGGCGAGCATCTGCTGCTTCTGCTCGAGGAGGCGCTCGATCTCCGCCAGCGGCGTCGCCGGCCCCGCGGTCAGCACCAGCTCCTCGGGCTCATAGGCGCGGACGCCGGCGAAGCCGGTGGTGTCCAGCACATGGGACGCCTCGACCGGGCGGCCGAGACCGCGCTTGGTGCCGTTCGCCAGCACCTCGAGCGCCTCGCCTTCGGCGGCGGCCCAGGCGACGAGCTTCGCGAGCTCGCCGGCGTCCTGCGGGCGGAAACGGGACATGGGCGCCGGCCTCAGAAGCGGGGAATGTCGGGGAACGCCACCTGGCCCCGATGCACGTGCACGCGGCCAAGCTCGGCGCAGCGATGAAGCTGCGGGAAGACCTTGCCGGGATTGAGCAGCCCCTCGGGGTCGAAGGCGCATTTGAGGCGCAGCTGGTGACCGAGATCGGTCTCGTTGAACATGCTGCCCATGAGATCGCGCTTCTCGACGCCGACGCCGTGCTCGCCGGTGAGCACGCCGCCGACCTCGACGCAGTAGGTGAGGATGTCGGCGCCGAACTGCTCCGCCCGCTCCAGCTCGCCCTCGACATTGGCGTCGTAGAGGATGAGCGGATGCAGGTTGCCGTCGCCGGCGTGGAAGACATTGGCGACGCGGAGCCCGTGCTTGCCGGAGAGCTCGCGCATGCGGGTCAGCACGTCGGGCAGCCGCTTCCGCGGAATGGTGCCGTCGACGCAGTAGTAGTCGGGCGAGATGCGGCCGACCGCCGGGAAGGCCGCCTTGCGTCCGGCCCAGAAGGCGAGCCGCTCCTGCTCATTGGCGCTGATGCGGAGCGAGACCGCCTGGTTCTCCCGCGCGATCGCCTCGACGCGGCCAATCAGGTGATCGACCTCGGCCTTGGGCCCGTCGAGCTCGACGATCAGCAGCGCCTCGACGTCGAGGGGATAGCCCGCATGGACGAAATCCTCCGCCGCCTTGATGGCGGGCTTGTCCATCATCTCCATGCCGCCGGGAATGATGCCGGCGGCGATGATGGCGGCGACGCAGTCGCCGGCGCTCTCGTTGGTGGGAAAGCCGATGAGGAGCGCCCGCGCCGTGGTGGGCTTGGGCAGGATGCGCACGGTCACCTCGGTGACGACGCCGAGCAAGCCCTCGGAGCCCACCATGACGCCGAGGAGATCGTAGCCCTCGGCATCCAAGTGCTTGCCGCCGAGGCGCACCACCTCGCCGTCGATGGTGACCATCTCGAGGCCCAGCACGTTGTTGGTGGTGAGGCCGTATTTGAGGCAGTGCACGCCGCCGGAATTCTCCGCGATGTTGCCGCCGATGGTGCAGGCGATCTGGCTCGAGGGATCGGGCGCATAGTAGAAGCCAGCCTGCTGCACGGCGAGCGTGATGCCGAGATTGGTGACGCCGGGCTGCGTCACCACGCAGCGGTTCTCGTAGTCGATCTCCAGCACCCGGTTGAACTTGCCGAGGCCGAGGATGATGCCATCGGCGAGCGGCAGCGCGCCGCCGGAGAGCGAGGTGCCGGCGCCGCGCGGCACCACCTTGATCCGGTTGTCGCGGCAGAAGCGCAGCACGCGCGCCACCTGCTCCGTCGTCGAGGGCAGCACCACCATCAGCGGCAGCTGGCGATAGGCGGTGAGGCCGTCGCTCTCGTAGGGCCGGCGCTCCTCCTCCTCGACGATGACGCCCTCGCCGGGCACGATCTGGCGCAGCGCGGCGGCGATCTCGCCGCGCCGGGCGATCACCCCGGCATCGGGCTCCGGCATCCGCATGGGTGCTTTCTCCCTGGCCTCTCGCTATGTAGGCAGAGCGGCCGGGCTTGTGCCAATAAAAAAGCCGCGCTGGAGAGCGCGGCTTTGCGGCCTTGGCGAGGGCCGGCGACGCGGCGGGCTCAGCCCTGGCGCGCCTTGTAGCGGGGGTTCGATTTGTTGATGACGTAGACGCGGCCCTTGCGGCGCACGATGCGGCAGTTCTTGTCGCGCTTCTTCAGCGACTTCAGCGAGTTCGCGATCTTCATGGCAGCCTCTCGTCCAACGCCTCTCGTCCACAAGCCACGCGGAGCCCCAAGGCTCCGCGCGAGGGCCGGGTTATAGGAGGCCGTGCCGGTGCTGTCAACTGCCCGATGGCCGTCCCGGCAGCCGCCTAAATAGCCGGAAAACGGCCCGATTTTCCAGCCCTCGGCTGACGCCGCCGCGGATCCGGCCTGCTACAGCCGTAACGCAAAGGACGTCTGGCGGACAGGTCCGGAAATCAACGCGTAACGCCGCTCCCGAAGGCTCTGGCGACCGCCACCCCTCGAGGAAGCCCCCATGACCGGTTCCGCGCCCACCCAGGATCTCACTCGATGGATTTCCGCCTTCGAGGCCGCGCTCGCGCGCTGCGACATCGAGGCGGCGGCCGATCTCTTCCTGCCGGACGGGTTCTGGCGCGACTATCTCGCCTTCACCTGGAACCTGGTGACGGCCGAGGGCCATGCCGCGATCCGGGACATGCTGCAGGGCTCCCTCGCCGCGGCGGCGCCCGCCCAGTGGCAGGTGATCGGCGGAGCGCGGGAGGCGGAGGGCGTCGTCGAGGGGCGGGCGAGCTTCGCCACCGCGACCGCCCGCTGCGACGCCGTCATCCGCCTCCGGGACGGCAAGGCCTGGACGCTCCTCACCTCGATGCGCGAGCTCAGGGACCACGAGGAGGAGATCGGCCCGCGGCGCCCGCTCGGCCATCCAGAGCGCTACGCGATCGGCCGCAAGAGCTGGCGCCGCCAGCGCGAGGCGGAGCGCGCGGCGATCGGCACCACGCGTCAGCCCTACTGCGTCATCGTGGGCGCCGGCCAGGGCGGGCTCGGGCTCGGCGCGCGGCTGAACCGGCTCGATGTTCCGACCCTCCTCATCGACCGACAGGCGCGGCCGTCGGATACCTGGCGCAATCGTCACGAATCGCTGTCGCTGCATT
>DATKPX010000434.1:0-5650 GCA_035523855.1 Allostellaceae bacterium | reverse complement strand
CCAAGCAGGTGCCGGACACCGACGACAGCGGCCAGCCGATCCAGCGGCCGGCACTGCCCTCGGACCATTTCGTGGCGCCGTTCCCGAACGTGAAGGCGGCCCGCGCCGCCAACAACGGCGCGCTGCCGCCGGATCTCTCGTTGATGGTCAAGGCGCGCGAGGGCGGGCCCGACTACGTGCACGGGATCCTGACCGGCTACGTCAACGCGCCGGCCGGATTCCATCTCGGCGACGGCATGAGCTACAACGAGTATTTCCCCGGCCACCAGATCGCGATGCCGCAGCCGCTCAGCGACAACAGCGTCACCTTCGCCGACGGCACGCCGCCGCTCCTGGACGAGGAGGCAAGGGACGTCGTGACCTTCCTCGCCTGGGCCGCCGAGCCCCGGCTCGAGGAGCGTCACCGCACCGGCCTCAAGGCGGTGCTGTTCCTGATCGCGATGACCGGCGTGCTCTACGGCGCCAAGCGCCGCATCTGGTCCGACATCGAGCACTGAGAATCGTCCGATCGATCCTCGGAGCGTGTTCTAACCGCCGAAGACCGGCGTCCCGTCGGTCTTGTATCCGGTGACGCCGGGCTCCCACCAGCGGACCGGATTGGCGCGAAAGCTCGCGCGCCCGTCGAGCCGCGACAGCAGGCCGGCGATCCTCGGATAGCGTGACGTGTGCGGATCGACGCCGATCGGACGATTCTCGGCAAATCTCAGATGGCAGGCGAGAAAGATGTCCTGCGCCGACACTGAGCCCGGCAGGAAGCCGGACCGGTGGTCGGGCAATTGATCCTCCAGCCACGCCATCAGATGCGGCAGGCGGTCGGCCGAGCGCGTCAGGTGGGCGTTGTCGCCGACGGCGACGCCGGCCCATTTCATCTGCGAGATGGTGGTGATCGCCGTGCCCGCGGTCTGGATCGTCGAGAGGATGAGCTTGTCCCGCCACTCATCGGCAACCCGCCAGGCCCGCGCGGAAAGCGGCGGGTCCGCCTCCGGCCGCTTGCCGTAGGTGTGCAGCAGATATTCCGCGATCAAGCTGCTTTCCCACAGCCTGACATCGCCATCCCAGAAGGTCGGAACCTGCAATGTCGGTGACGCCGTCGCCCGTTGCTGCACCGAGGGCGTCGTTATCTCCTCGCGCTTCTCATAGTCGAGGCTGAGCTCATCGAGGATGATCCGGACCGCCCGGGCGAACGGCGACCCGGTGGTGAATAGAAGGGCTCGCACGGTCGCACCTCCCGCTGGCCTCAAAGCCTCTGCTTCGGAGGCCTGCGCGCCAGTCAACGCCGCGCCGATCGGCCCGTCCAGAGCTCTTCGCGGCGCGCCCGACGCCTGATCAGGCCATTGCGGGTACGGGGTTCCGTCCCTTGGCGCCGCGGATCAGCAGCGCCAGCACCGCCGCGATGACGCCGGTCGAGCCCGCGATGATGAAAGCGTCGACGTAGGTGCCCTGCACCGCCCGCATGTAGCCGGCGAGGAAGGCGGCCGAGGCGGCGCCGAGCTGATGGCCGGCGGCGATCCAGCCGAAGATGACGGGCGCATCCCGGTCGCCGAAGGCCTCGTTGGTGAGGCGAAGCGTCGGCGGCACGGTGGCGATCCAGTCGAGACCGTAGAAGACCGCGAAGACCGACAGGCTTCCCAGCGAGAAGTCGGTGTAGGGCAGCGCCACCAGCGAGAGGCCGCGCAGGCCGTAATACATGAACAGCAGCTTGCGCGGATCGTAGCGGTCGGTGAGCCAGCCCGAGGCGGTGGTGCCGACGAGGTCGAAGACGCCCATCAGCGCCAGCAGGCTCGCCGCGTGCACTTCGGTGATGCCCTCGTCGCCGCAGAACGAGATCAGATGCGTGCCGACGAGCCCGTTGGTGGTGAAGCCGCAGATGAAGAAGGTGCCGAACAGGAACCAGAAATCGCGGAACTTCACGGCATGGCCAAGGGCGCCGAACGCCACCGCAAGCGCGTTGCGGTGCGGCCCGGCTGCCTCCTCCGCGGCGCTGGCGCCATAGCGCCGGAGTCCGATGGCGCCCGGGCTCTCCGGCAGCAGCAGCAGCACCACCGGCACCAGCGCGCCGGTGCAGGCCGCGACCGTCAGCACCACGCCGCGCCAGCCGGCGGCCTCGGCGATGGCGGCAAGGCCGGGGAGGAAGATCAACGTGCCGGTCGCCGTGCTCGCGGTCAGGATGCCCATCACCAGGCCGCGATGGCTGGCGAACCAGCGATTGACCACGGTGGCGCCCAGCACCATGGCGACGCAGCCGGATCCCAGCCCCGACAGCACGCCCCAGCTCAGGATGAGCTGCCAGGGCTCGCGCATGAAGGAGCTGGCCGCGGTCGCCGCCGACATCAGCAGCAGCGCCGAGACCAGCGTGCGCTTCAGGCCGAAGCTCTGCATCAGCGCCGCCGCGAAGGGACCCATGAGGCCGTAGAGGAAGATGCCGAGCGCGGCGGCGAGCGAGATGATGTCGCGCGACCAGCCGAAGGCGCTCTCCAGCGGCTGGATCAGCACCGAGGGCGCCGCCCGCTGTCCCGCCGCCGCCAGCAGCGACACGAAGATCACGCCGACCACGACGAAGGCATAGTTCTGGCCAAAGGGCCGCGTCCGCGCTATGTTCATGTTACTGACCGGTACGTAATGGGATGGCCTGTATACGTACCGATCGGTACGCCCGTCAAGGGCAATTCCCCGAAGACCTGCCATGCCCGATAAAGCAAATGTGAAGTCACGCCGCGCGCCTCCGGCGTCCGCTGAGCGCCCCACGCGGGCGGTCGACCGGATCCGCCAGACCGCGCGCGAGCTCTTCTATCGCGAGGGCATCCGCGCCGTCGGCGTCGAGGAGATCGTCAGCCGCGCCGGGGTCACCAAGCCGAGCCTCTACCGCAGCTTCTCCTCCAAGGACGAGCTCGCCGCGGCATACCTCCGCGACTACGACGCCGAATTCTGGAGATACTTCGACGAGGCCGTAGCGGCGCATCCCGGCAAGCCGCGCGCGCAACTGCTGCAGTTCCTCGAGCGCCTGGCGCGGCGCGCCCTGGTCGCGAACTACCGCGGCTGCGGCCTCACCAACGCCGCCGTCGAATATCCGGAAGCGGATCATCCCGCGCGCCGGGTGGCGGAGGCGAACAAGCGCGAGCTGCGCCGGCGCCTCGTCGGGATGGCAACCGAGATGGGCGCCGCCGCGCCGGCGGTGCTGGGCGACGGGCTGCTGCTGCTGATCGAGGGCGCTTATGTCTCCGGTCAGCTCTTCGGCGAAGGCGGACCCGCCGGCGCGCTGCCGGAGGTCGCCGACCGCCTCATCGAGGCGAGCCTCGGAAGGAAGCCGGCCCGCCGATAGCGCGCTCCGACCCGTCTCAGTTCCGGTGCAGATTGAGCGACGCGGTGCGGCCGTTGCGGAGACTGCCGGTGGTCGCCAGCAGCCCGTCCTTCAGCGTGCCCGCGAGCTCGACCGTCGTCTGCCGCGAGCCGCTCGCGTTCTCGGTATGGAGTTCCAGCGTCACCTCGCCGGCGGTTGAGACGGTGCCGGAGACGCTGGTGGTGAGATTGCCCTCGCGCCCGGTCCAGCGACCGTCGATATGGCCCTTGTCGATGCTGGCTTGCGCACGCACGCAGCGCGCCGCCTCGCTCGCGATCGCGCCATAGCAGAGCTGGCCGGCGTATTGGCCGTCGAACCCGGTGGTGGCGGCGGCAGGCGCGACGGCGGCGGGCGGCGCCACGGGAGCGGTGCGCGCCGGCGCTGTCGCCGCCGCGGTCTCCGTCTTGCGCTCGGCCTCCGTCTCGATGCGGGCCTGCTGCGCGCGGCCGCGCTGACCATGCCGATGCAGCCAGACGCCACCCAGTGCAATCACCAGGACGGCGCCGGCGACGGCGCCGATCGCCAGCGAGCCGACGCGCTTGCGCTCCGGACGCGGCGACGGCAGCGCGCCCAGTCCTTCCGCCGCGGTGATCGAGAAGGTGCGGATGGGCTGCGGAATGTTCTTGTAGGTCCGCTCGCCGAGCGAAGTGAAGGACAGCGAGAGCTTGTTCTGGATCTGGTCGTAGACGCTGCCGGAGAGGCAGATGCCGCCGGGCGGCGCCGCCGTCTGCAGGCGCGCCGCCACGTTGACGCCGTCGCCCAGCAGATCCGATCCCTGCACCATGACGTCGCCGAGATTGACGCCGATGCGGAAGCGCACCCGGCGGGCTTCCGGAAGCTGCTCGTTGCGGGTCTGCAGTGCCGCCTGGATCTCGGTGGCGCAGCGCACCGCCTCGACCGCGCTGCCGAACTCCGCCAGGATCGCGTCGCCGGCGGTATTGAAGATGCGGCCGCGATGCATCGCCACCAGCGACTCGAAGACCTGCGCATGCTCGCGGAAGGTGCGTAGGGTCTGCTCCTCGTCCTCCGCCATCAGCCGGCTGAACTCGGCCACGTCCGCCGAGAGGATGGTGGCCAGCTTGCGCACGAGATCGGGCGCCGGGGTCGCAGATGGTTCGGCCATGCCGGTGATTCTTCGGTCGTGTCCCGCCAGCCGCATGATAGCATTCTCGCCGGCCGCAATCTGCCGGCGAGTGGCGATCGGTCTGAGTGCGCCTCAGGACCGGGACGTCTGCCGCCGGGAGCAGCGCCGAAGCCGGGCCTCGGCGGCGGCAAGGCCGCGCGCGAGAGGCGGGAACCGCCGTTGCAGCCACTGCAGCAGACGGCGCGCCGACTGCACCTCCCGCGACAGCACGACGAGGCCGATGCCGATCAGCAGCCATCCCGGCAGGACCGGGAGGAAGATGCCGGGTATCCCCAGCAGCATGAGAAAGGCGCCGGCGCCGATCACCGCCGGCCGCCGCCAGCGCGACAGCGGGCGCCTTTCCGCCGGAAGCCCATCGCGGCGCCGGCTCCCGGCGGCAGCGTCATGATCGCGCCTCAATCCGACATCCCGAACTGCCGCGCCGCCAGGAGATGCGTGCGGATGAGCTGGCGCAGGATTTCTGCCCGGGTCATCGCCACGTCGTGCGCGGCGAAGTCGCCGGCGATCTTGCGGATGACGTCGTCATGGCCGGGCTCCTCGTGGTCGGCCTCGACCACCGTCTGCGCATAGGCGCCGAGCGCGGCCTCCGGCAGATCGAGCTGCCGCCCGGCCCAGAGCCCGAGATAGAAGTTGCGCCGCGAGATCACGCACTCCTCGATCGCGTCGTCGATCGGCAGGCGCGGCGTGGCAGCGGGGCTTCCGGTGTCGGTCATCGGTGTCTCCTGTCACTGAGGGCGGGAAGGTGCGGCGGTCAGCGTCTGGCGCGGCACCAGCAGCGAGAGCCCGATGGCGCCGGCAAGCACGGCGAGGGTCGCGGCCAAGGTCGCCGCGATCGGAACGGGCCAGAGGCTGGCGAGCAGCATCTTGGCGCCGATCAGCATCAGCAGCAGCGCGAGGCCGTGCCGCAGAAAGCGGAAGCGCGGCAGCAGCCCGGCGAGCGCGAAGTAGAGCGCGCGCAGGCCCAGGATCGCGAACGCGTTGGCGGTGAAGACGATGAAGGGGTCGGTCGAGACCGCCAGCACCGCCGGCACCGAATCGACGGCGAAGATGAAATCCGCGGCTTCCACCAGCAGCAGCGCGATGCCGGCGGGTGTCGCCATCAGCAAGCCGCCGCGCCGGACAATCAGCCCCTGGGCCGCATCCTCCGTCACGCGGCCGCGGCGCCGCAG
>DATKPX010000433.1:0-6172 GCA_035523855.1 Allostellaceae bacterium | reverse complement strand
GTGAGCGGCACCTTGGCGCCGGCGATCGTCTCGATGTGGCGCGCGTCGAGATCGACGACAAAGCCCGCGAAGGTGAAACGCCGGCGCGGCTCCTGGTCCACCGCCGCGCGGCCGGTGCGGCGGAGCACGGCGCGGATGCGCGCCAGCAGCTCGCGCGGATTGAAGGGCTTGGCGATGTAGTCGTCGGCGCCGAGCTCGAGGCCGACGATGCGGTCGGTGTCGTCGCTCTTGGCGGTGAGGAACAGGATCGGCACGGAGCTCCGCGCGCGCAGCCGCCGGCAGATCGAGAGCCCGTCCTCGTCCGGCAGCATGAGGTCGAGGATGACGAGATCGGGGAGCCCGCGCTTCAGCGCGCGGTCCATTTCCTCGCCGTCCTCCGCGAGCGCCATGGCGAAGCCCTCCCGGGTCAGGAAATCGCCGAGGAGGCTGCGGATCTCCGGATCGTCCTCGACGAGAAGGACGGATTTTCGCGGAATTCGAGACATCTCGGCGGCAAGCCTACACGCGGCTCCGGGAACCGAGAATGCTTAACGGCGCACCGGTAACAAAACGTTACAAGACGGGCGCTGGCTGCAAAATCCGAGCAAAGAATCGAGCCCAGTTTGGCAGCGTCCGAGCCCCCCACGGACGCCGCCAACTCCTGAGGAGACCCGCAATGCGCAAGCTTCTTGTCACCACCGCCATCGTCGGCCTGGTCGTCGCCGGCATGGCGAGCGAAGCCTCGGCCTGGACCCGCAAGGGATCGGTCACCACCGGCCGCGGCACCTATACCAGCGAGGGTTCCGGCAGCTGCGCCAATCACGCCTGCTCGCGGTCGGGCTCGACCACCGGCCCCAACGGCAAGACCGTCACCAGCCAGAGCTCCGGCAGCTGCGCCAACGGTTCCTGCTCGCGCTCCGGCACCATCACCGGGCCGAACGGCAAGACTGTCGACACCACCGGCAGCATCACCAAGACCGGTCAGGGCACCTACGACTACAGCCGCAGCGCCACCGGCCCGAACGGCGGCTCCGTCACCAACAGTGGTACCGTCACCGTCACGCACCCGCAGTAGTGCGCGCCCTGGGAACGCCGCGTCCGCAAAGAACGGGCGCGGCGTTTCCTTCACCGCCCGGTGACGCGTCGTGCCCGCTCTGGCGCCCGCCGCCGCGTCGTCCACGAGGCTTGTGCTGCTTGCGATCATGCTGGCTCTGATCGCGACCGAATACCTGGCGAGCCGGCTCAAGCGAAGCAGCGCCTATGACGCGCGCGAGACCCTGGCCAGCCTGGCGATCGCCGCCGGCGGACGCCTGATCGGCACCGCCACCACCGGTCTCGCGGCGCTGCCGATGATATGGGTCTACCGGCATCGGCTCGCCGATCCGCCGTCGACGCCGTGGCTGCTGCCGCCGCTCTTCCTGGCCGTCGAGCTCTGCTACTACTGGCATCACCGCGCCATGCATGGCGTGAGCTGGCTCTGGGCCACCCATGCGGTGCATCATTCGACCACCCGGCTCAATCTGAGCGCCGCGCTGCGTCTCGGCTGGGGCGGCACTCTCACCGGCGGATTCCTGTTCTATCTGCCGCTGGTGTGGCTCGGATTTCATCCGCTGGCGGTGCTGGCGATGCTCGGGGGCGGGCTCACCTACCAGTTTTTCCTGCACGCCGTCTGGGTGCCGCGCCTCGGGCCGCTGGAATGGCTGCTCAACACGCCTGCGCACCATCACGTCCATCACGCCGCCAACGATGCCTGCCGCGACCGGAACTTCGGCGGCGCGCTGATCGTCTTCGACCGGCTGTTCGGAACCTTCGCGGCGGCGCCCGCGGGGGAGCGGCTTCGCTTCGGACTGCACGGCGTTGCGCCGTCGACGGGCGCGCCGCTGCAGATCCTGCTGGTGGGCTGGCGGGCAGTGGCTCGCGCCTCGCGGGATGCGCAAACCTGGCGCGACCGATGGGACGCGCTCTTCGGCCGACCGCGCTGAGCGCGGCGCTCAGGCGACGAGCTGGACCAGCAGGAAGGGCAGGCCCATCAGGCCCGCGGTGCTGATGATGAGAAGGCCGATGCCCACCGAGGCGTAGCGCGACGCCACCACGAAGGCGATGACCAGCACCAGGCCGGCGGCCGCGGCGGCGATGGCGCTCTGCTGCATCACCGCCAGCAGCGAGAGCATGGCGATCAGCGACGGCACCGCGCAGAGCGCGAGCGCCAGGAGGATCTCCGGCGAGCGCAGGGCGAGGCGCAGCGCCACCCGGAAGCTGGCACCCTCGATGCGCGGAATCGGCAATCCCGTCACCGCGCGGCGCGCGACCTCGGCGACATTGACGGCGCTCTCGCCGAGGCGCTCCAGCAGACCGGCGAGCCGGGCCATCGCGTCGCGGCGGGGCATCGCCGAGAGCTCCTGCGCCAGATCCCAGGGATCCTCGTTCAGCCCCACCAGAGCCGTGCCCATGGTGAGGTCCATGCCGTTCCGCTCGACCCCGAGCGGGAAGGCCATGAACTCCTGGATTGCCGGAGCTTCCAACGTGATTCGCGCGACCATCTTCGCACCTTCTGGCAGGCACGGAACCGCCGCCGTCCAAGGCCGCGATCCCGCCCTCAAATGGGCCCCCCGCTCGCCGGCGCAAAGCGCGGGATTGGCGCGGTTTGCCGGCGCGTGCGGCTTCTGCCGCGCGTGCCACCGGCATAGCACGGCAATGATTAACGGCTGTTTTCCCGGCGATGCGCGGCGGTGCTGTGATTCCCATCACAGACAGGCGCATGCCGGTCTGCTGTGATGGGCGCCTGGCCATTTCCGTAGAAATGGCGAGCATCGGGGATCCACCATGAGCATTCTGCAGATCTGCCTTACGGTCGCCGGCATCCTGCCGCAGGGGCGGGGACGCCCGGCGCGGCGCGCTGCGGCAGTCCGTCGCGGTAAGGCTTCCTCTCGGCAGACCGCCGGCGCCGGCCGGCGCGACGGCGTCCTCGGCAGCGATCCCTATGGGCTCTGGGCGCTCAACGAGTTCCTTTCCAGCGGCAGCCTGTCACATCGCTGACGCGGACTGCCGGTCTCCTTCCACGCGATTTGACTAGGCGGGGCCGCTCCGCTTCAATCCCTCCCGCGCGGGCGGAGTCGTCGGCTCCGCCGCGGCGATTCCGCAGGGAGAGCAATGGCGTCGAAGCAGGCTGGTCGCGTCGGCAGGCCGCCGGAGGCTGATCTCCTCGGCAAGGCGGTCGAAGCCCATCGCGGCGGCCAGTTCGCGCTCGCCGAGCGGCTCTCTGCCGAGGCGATCCGGGCGCGGCCGGGCTTCGCCGAAGCCCACTATCACCTCGCGAACGCGCAGCAGCAGCAGGGCAAGCTCCGGGAAGCCGCGGAGAGCTATCGGCGCGCCCTGGCGATCGAGCCGCGAGCCGCCGAGGCGCGATTCCATCTCGGTCTGACGCTCGCCGCGCTGGGACAATTCGACGACGCCATCGCCGCCTACCGCGCCGTGCTGGCGGCGCATCCCAAGGCGGTGCCGGTGCACGTCAATCTCGCCTGGGCGCTGGAGCGGCGGCAGCGTCTCGACGAGGCGATCGACTGCTATCGCCAGGCGCTCGCCATCGAGCCCAAGGCGGCGCCGGTGCATGTCGATCTCGGCATGGCGCTGGAGCGACAAGGCCGCCTCGACGACGCGGTGGCCAGCTATCGCCGCGCGATCGAGCTCGATCCGACGCTCGTGGCCGGCTTCAACAATCTGGGCTCGATCCTGCGCGACCGCGGCCGTCTCGCCGAGGCGCTCGACGCCTATCGCGAGGCGGCGCGTCTCGATCCCGGCGCGGCGCCGATCCAGGTCAATCTCGGCGTGGCGCTGGCGGAGAGCGGCCGCCCCGACGAGGCGCTCGCCTGCCTCGAGCGGGCGATCGCCCTCGATCCGAATTTCGCCGAGGCGCATAAGAGCCGGGCGCTGATCCATCTCGAGCGCGGCGATCTCGGCACCGCCTTCGCCGCGTTCCGCCGCCACGCGGAACTCAAGTACGGCCCGAGCCTCGCGGTGCCGGCGACGACCGTCTTCCCGCACCGAGGAAAGCACGACCTCGAGCAGCTCGCCTATCTGCGCGGCATCGCCGGCGACGACCCGGCGCTCGGCCGGCTGCGGCCGCCGCCGGCGGGCGAGCCGGCGCCCACCGACCTTTTCCGGGGCTATCTGCGGCTCGAGGACGGCGCGCGCGTCGCCGGACCGGCGATCAATCCCGGCAACCTGCCGCAAGCCGTCGAGGCGCGATGGGCAGAGAGCCGGCCCAAGCTGGTGGTGATCGACGATCTCCTGACGCCGGACGCGCTGGAGGGCATGCGGCGGTTCTGCTGGGGCTCCACCATGTGGCGGCGCGGCTATCGGGAGGGCTATCTCGGCGCCATCCCCGAGAGTGGCTTCGCGGCGCCGCTGCTGGCGCAGATCTCGGACGAGCTTCGGCTGCGCTTTCCCGGCGTCTTCCACCAGCATCTGCTGACCCAGTGCTGGGCCTTCAAGTACGACAGCACGCTCACCGGCATCAACATCCATGCGGATTTCGCCGCGGTGAACGTCAATTTCTGGATCACGCCGGACGACGCCAACCTCGATCCCGAGCATGGCGGCCTCGTGGTCTGGGACGTGCCGGCGCCGCTCGACTGGGATTTCGAGAAATACAACGCCGATCCCCAGGCGATGCGCGACTTCCTCGCTGCCCACCACGGCACCTCGGTGACGGTGCCTTATCGGGCGAACCGCGCGGTGATCTTCGATTCAGATCTCTTCCACGAGACCGACCGCATCGCCTTCCGCGAGGGCTACCAGAACCGCCGGATCAACGTCACGCTGCTCTATGGCCGGCGCGAGGACGACGGCGGCAACGCCGACGGCTCCTGAGGGGACAGCACCGCTCGTGGCCGAGACCTTCGACGAGCTCGATCCGCCGCGCCGCCTGCTGATGGGGCCGGGGCCGGTGACCGCCGACCCCCGCGTGCTGCGGGCGCTGGCGATGCCGCTGCTGGGCCAGTTCGATCCCGCTTTCACCCGCTACATGAACGAGGTGATGGTGCTGCTGCGGCAGCTCTATCAGACCCAGAACCGCTGGGCCTTCCTGGTGGACGGCACCGCGCGCGCCGGCATCGAGGCGATCCTCGTCTCGCTGATCGTGCCGGGCGACCGCGTGCTGGTGCCGATCTTCGGCCGCTTCGGCCATCTGCTGGCGGAGATCGCGCGCCGCTGCGGCGCCGAGCTCATCACCATCGAGACGGAATGGGGCACCGTCTTCCCGCCCGAGCGCGTCATCGCCGCGATCGAGAAGACGCGCCCCAAGCTGGTGGCTCTGGTCCATGGCGACACCTCCACCACCATGGCGCAGCCGATGGACGGTATCGGCGCCGCTTGCCGCCGCCACGACGCCTATCTCTATGTGGATGCGACGGCGACGCTCGGCGGCATGGAAGTGGCGGTCGATGGCTGGGAGGCGGACGCGATCTCCGCTGGCTTGCAGAAATGCCTCTCGGGCCCGCCCGGCTCCTCGCCGATCACTTTCAACGAGCGTGTGGCGGCGCTGGTCAATGGCCGCAAGCACGTGGAGCAGGGGATCGCGCCGCCGGGATTCGTGCCCGGCAACGGGCCGGCGATCCGCTCCAACTACTTCGACCTCGCCATGCTCATGGATTACTGGGGACCGGACCGCCTCAACCATCATACCGAGGCGACCTCGATGCTGTACGCCGCGCGGGAATGCGCGCGCATCGTGCTGAAGGAAGGTCTCGACGCCTGCTTCGCGCGGCACCGGCTGGTGAGCGAGGCGCTGGTTGCCGGGTTCGACGCCATGGGCCTCGCGATCTACGGCGACGTCAGGCACAAGATGGCGAACGTCACCGGCGTGGTAATCCCCGACGGCATCGACGGCGACGCCGTGCGCGCGGCCCTGCTCAGGGATTTCGATCTCGAGATCGGCACCTCGTTCGGGCCGCTCCGGGGGCGCATCTGGCGGATCGGCACCATGGGCTACAACGCGACGGAGAGGAATGTAGTGTTTTGCCTGAACGCCCTGGAACAGGTGCTCCGGGGGCAGGGATTCCGGGCTCCGGCCGGTGCCGGCACTGCGGCGGCGGAGGCGCGTTTCCGCGCGGCCGGGGTCTCCCCGCCCGCCCCGCCGCGGGCGTCCTAGCCGATCCGGCCAGCGGGGAAACCGGCTGCGCTTTCAAGTCATTGC
>DATKPX010000432.1:0-3926 GCA_035523855.1 Allostellaceae bacterium | reverse complement strand
GCCGGCGAACGCCATCAGCACGGTGCCGATCATGCCCTGGGAGGCGAAGTAGCGCGCTCTCGCCGCGCCGTCTCCAGCCGCTCGATCAGCGCCTGCGGCAGCCGGCGGGCGCGCGCGATCTCGACGGCGTCGCGGCCCCTGGGGTCGCGGATGCGGGGATCGGCGCCGGCGGCGATCAGCAGGGGCAGCACCTTGAGGCGCTGCAGGCGGGCGGCGTAGAAGAGCGGCGTCTCGCCGTGGGCGACGAGATCGAGCCGCGGCTTGGTCTTGAGAAGCGCGCGACAGAGCGCCGCATCGTCGCGCCAGACCGCGGCCCAGAGGGAATAGCTGGCATCGGCGCCGCGCTTCAGCAGAAGCTTCACCAGCGGAAAGTTCTCGCCGCGGGCCACCGCGTACCAGAGCGGCGTCGCGCGGAAGTCGCCCTCGTCCTCGTCCATGCGGACGGCGGCCTCGAGATCGGCGCCCTTGGCGAGGAGCGTGCTGACGGTCTTGATGCCGTTGCGCTCGCCCAGCCCCTTGCCGCCGGGCGGCACCGCGGAGGCGAGATGGAGCGCCTGGCGGCCCTTGGGATCGCTCGCCGCCACCAGCTCCGGAGCGGATTTCAGGATGGCCGCCACCGCGCCCGCATCCCAGGCGGTCGCGGCGGCGAAGAGGGCGGTCTTGGAAGGGCGGGCCATGTCAGCCGATCATTTCCGTCCGCGCGATGTCGAGGGGATGGTCGATCAGGCCCTCCACCCGCTCGATGAAGCGCACCGTGTGCGGCAGCAGGGCGTGATGCTCGAAGGCGGCCGAGTCCTTCCAGCGCGAATGGATGTAGAAGAGCCTGGCATCGCGGGTCGAGCGGAAGGCGTGGATGCCGAGGCAGCCCGGTTCCTTGCCGGTCGGCGCGATCACCGTGCGGATTTCCGCGGCGACCGCCCGGTCTTCGCCGGCGCGGGCGTGAAATCGAGCGAAGATGTAGAGTTCCACGGCCACCTCTCATGGCGGAGACAAGGATGCGCCCGCTCTCGCTCGCAGCCCTGCTCGCTTGCTTCCTGGCGCCCGGCCTGCTGGCCGTTGCGGCACCGGACTGGTCGACAGCAGAGCTGGTCAACGTCGAGATGGTAGACTACCGCTTCATCCCCGACCATCTGAGCTTCCGGAGCGGGACAGCCTATCATCTCCATCTTCAGAACGACGGCAAGGAGACGCACGAATTCACCGCGCCGGACTTCTTTCAGGCCATCGAGGTCCGCAATCCCGAGGTCATCGGCAGCTACGGCAAGGAGATCGTGGTGCCGCCGGGTCAGGGAAAGGATCTCTATTTCATCGCCCGTGCGCCGGGTCGCTACGGCCTGATCTGCGCCGATCACGACTGGGCCGGGATGACCGGCGGAATTACCGTCCAATGACGCCGTGCCCTCAGAGCCCGGCCAGCGCCTTCTCGTAGTAGGAGAGGTCGAGATATTTCTCCGGCGGCCCCGGCGGCTTGCCGGTCCATTCGGCGCGCAGCTTCAGCACGTTGCGGAACCCCTCCATATCGAATTTCGCATCCTTCGCCAGCCCTTCGACGGGATCGACCGCGATCGCATAGGTGACGGCGGCCAGGTCCGGCGACAGCTCCAGCCCCTCGGCCAGCAGCTTGGTGACGGCATCCTTGTTCGCAGGATCGAGCGACCAGCGCAGCCCCTCGATATAGGCCTGGAGGAAATCCACCATCGTCGCGGGATTGGCGGCGGCCCAGCTCCTGAGCGCGAAGAGGCCCGAGGCCTGGTAGGGGCCGAGGATCTTCGCCACCGAGCCCATGTCCTTGAGCCCGGCCTGCTCCGCCTCGGTGGTGAAGGGCGGATTGAGCATGGTGGCCTTGTCTTCCTTGCTGTCGATCATCACCTTGGCGCGGCGATTGGTGCTGCCCACCGGCGTCACCACGTAGTCGCCGGGATTGAGCCCGTTCCGCTTCAGGATCTCGTAGAGCTGGAACGCGTAGGCGGTGGCGACGGCATCGACGATCACCGTCTGGCCGCGCAGATCGGCGAGGCTCGCGATGTCCGGCTGCACGATCAGGTGATTGAAGCTGTTGTCGCCGCCGCTGACGATGGCGATGTCCACCTTCGCCACCTCCGCCATGGCGACCGCGTTGTCGACCGCGGCGATGGCGAGCTGGTAGCGGCCCTCGGCGAGGCCGCCGCGCAGCTCGTCGGAGCCGCCGGTGATCTTGGCGGTGACCGAGAGCCCGTGCCTGGCAAAGAAGCCCTGCGACTGCGCCGCCATCACCGGCAGGTTGTTGATGCCCTGGAACTCGATCAGGTCGAGATGGGTCTCCGCGCGCGTGGCGGAGCTCAGTCCCAGCACGGCGAGCGCCGCCAGCGCAAGTGATCGCACGATCATCTTTCCTCCCGTTCGTGGTTGGAAAGAACGATGCGCGAGGACCGGCGATGTTTCAAGACACAGTGGCGGGAGGCAGGGTCTGCGGGCGGCTCAGCGCGATCGCGGCGAAGCCCGCCAGCGACGTGCCTGTCACCACCATCGCATCCCTCCTTCGCCGTGGCCGACACTTTCTCCTGGCGCCGCCCGTCGCACCACCCCCGCCGCGCGCGGGCCTGACGCGCTTCCGCGTGCGAGACAATTTGTCTGCATACACCGCACATTTGCGGCCGCAGCACCTCTCGCCGCGCAACCCAGCCACCGGGCGAAAGCCCTTGTGCGGGCGCCGCGCTGCTGGCAACAGTGCGGGCCAGGAGCTCGCGGGCTCAACGGGAGAAGACGCCGTCATGGTCTCGGAAGTGCGCGCAACCGCCGCTGCGGCGGGCGGGGTGGAGTCGGCCTATGCCTGGCGTCGCGCTTTCGTCTCGCTGCTGATCGGCACCATCGGCACGATCGGTCTCTGGTCGTCGGTCGTCGTGCTGCCGGCGGTGCAGGCGGAATTCGCGGTGGCGCGCGGCAGCGCCTCGATTCCCTATACCGCGACGATGATGGGCTTCGCCTTCGGCGGCATCGTCATGGGCCGGATCGCCGATCGCTTCGGCATCATCTTCGTCGTTATCGGCGGCGCGCTGGCGCTCGGCGCCGGCTACATCGCCGCGGCCTTCACCACCAGCCTCTGGCAGTTCGCCCTGGTGCAGGGGCTGCTGATCGGCATGCTCGGCAGCTCCGCGACCTTCGGCCCGCTGCTGGCGGATGTCTCGCACTGGTTCACCCGCAACCGCGGCATCGCGGTGGCGATCTGCGCCAGCGGCAACTACCTCTCCGGCACCATCTGGCCGCCGGTGCTGCAGCATTTCGTCGACACCGTCGGCTGGCGCACCACCCATATCGGCATCGGCATTTTCTGCGTCGCCACCATGGTGCCGCTCAGCATCGGCCTGGCGCGGCGCACGCCGATGGCGCATGGCAGCGCCGCGACGGCGCCGAGGGCGGCGGCCGCGCGCGGCGCCACCGCGATCTCGCCCGGGGCGCTGCAGATCCTGCTCTGCCTCGCCGGGCTCTCCTGCTGCATCGCCATGGCGATGCCCCAGGTGCACATCGTCGCCTATTGCGGCGATCTCGGCTACGGCGTGGCGCGCGGCGCCGAGATGCTGTCGGTGATGCTGGGCTTCGGCGTCATCAGCCGGCTCGGCTCCGGCTGGATCTGCGACCGCATCGGCGGCGTGCGCACCCTGCTGCTGGGCTCGGCGGGGCAGGTGCTGACGCTGGTCTTCTACATCCCCTTCAACGGCCTCGCCTCGCTCTACATCGTCTCCGCCCTCTTCGGCCTGTCGCAAGGGGGCATCGTGCCGAGCTATGCCATCATCGTGCGCGAGTACTTCCCGCCCGCCGAGGCCGGGACCCGCGTCGGCATCACCGTCATGGCCACCATCGTCGGCATGGCGCTCGGCGGCTGGATGTCCGGCGAGATCTTCGACCTCACCGGCTCCTACCGCGCCGCCTTCATCAACGGCATCCTCTGG
>DATKPX010000431.1:0-9156 GCA_035523855.1 Allostellaceae bacterium | reverse complement strand
GGCTGCACGTCGGGATTGCCGGCCTTGCCGATGGCAGCAATGCGGCCGTCCTTGATGCCGATATCGGCCTTGACGATGCCCCAATGGTCGAGGATCAGCGCGTTGGTGATGACGGTGTCGACGGCGCCCTCGGCGCGGCTCCGCTGCCCCTGCCCCATGCCGTCGCGGATCACTTTGCCGCCGCCGAACTTCACCTCCTCGCCATAGGTGGTGCGGTCCGCCTCCACCTCGATGAAGAGCTCGGTATCGGCGAGCCTGACTTTGTCCCCCACCGTGGGACCGAACATATCGGCATAGACGCCGCGCGCGATCTTGTAGGCCATCGGTCCCTCAGAGCTTGCCGTTCACTTTGGCATTGAAGCCGTAGATCGTCCGCGCGCCCGCATAGGCGACGAGGGTCACCGTCCGCTTCTGGCCGGGCTCGAAACGCACTGCGGTGCCGGCGGGAATGTCGAGACGCATGCCGCGCGCCTTCTCGCGATCGAAGGCGAGCGCCGGGTTGGTCTCGTAGAAATGATAGTGGCTCCCCACCTGGATCGGTCGGTCGCCCGTATTGGCCACCTCCAGGCTCGCAGTGGCGCGGCCCTCGTTGAGGGTGAGGTCGCCGGATTTCGGGATGATCTCGCCGGGAATCATGGACGCCTCACCGGATCGGATGATGGACGGTGACGAGCTTGGTGCCGTCGGGGAAAGTCGCCTCGACCTGGATGTCGTGGATCATTTCGGCTACCCCCTCCATCACCTGCTCGCGCTTGATCACCTCGGCGCCGTCCCGCATCAGCTCGGCGACGCTCCGGCCGTCCCGGGCGCCCTCGACCACGAAATCGGTGATGAGCGCCACCGCCTCGGGATGATTGAGCTTGACGCCGCGCTCCAGTCGCCGGCGCGCCACCACGGCGGCCATCGCCACCAGCAGCTTGTCCTTTTCCCTCGGCGTCAGATTCATGCCCCTCCCCTTCGCCTCATCACGTCAGCCACACCCGCGGCAGCCGGCGCGGCAGACCCGCCACGATCGCCCGCATGCCGGCACCGTAGTCCATCACGTCGCGACGCACCGCGCCCGCGTCCCGCGCCAGGAATCGCGCCAGCAGAATGCCGTTCATGACCGTAACGCCGCAGCGGCTGGCAGCATTCTCCAGCAGCGCGCGCGCGTCACCCAGCCGATCCCCGGCATCGTCGGCGGCATAGATCACCGTGGCGCAGGCGCCCGCGCCGTCGAAGCCGGCGGGATGCGCCAGCGCGGCCGCCACATCTCCGTCGAGATGCAGCGCATCGGCCCAGATGAGGCGGCCGCCGCGCGAGAGACGCCACTCGTCGTGCAGCCGACCATGGGCCAAGCGTTCGCCGCGCGCGGCGCGCCCGAACACCAGCAGCTCGCAGCCGAGAAAGCGCGCCTTCGGTGCCACATCCACGCGCGTGCGCCGCACCAGCCGCGCCCCATCGAAGAGAATGGTCTCCTGCGGCAGCCACTCGACCCAGCTGCCGGCCGCGGCCCTGACCGCGACATCAATGCGGGCGTCGCGTCCGGAGGCGCGATAGATCTTCTCCGCCGCCTGGGTGGTCGCGGCGACGCGGGCCCCCTCGCCCGCCTCGACCGCGATGTCGAGGCGATCGCCGCCGGTAATGCCGCCGGAGGTGGTGAGCAGCACGACACCCAGCGGCTCCTCGGGCTCTGAGCGTGGAAAGAGCACGCGGCATGGGGTGCGCTGATAGAGGCGCGCCACTTGCGTGCTGCCGGCGCCGCTCCGGACGAACCGCAGCTCGGCGGCGCCATGGCACCGCTCAAGCCGCTCGTCGAGCGTGCGGAGGTCGGGGGCGAGGGCGGCATCGTCTCTCACGTCAGACGGTAAGATAGCGCCGAACCTCGGTCTCCACCATCTCGTCGGCGCGGCCCGCCAGCACCACCTCGCCGCGATCCATCACCGCATAGGTGTCGGCGAGCGTGCGCGCAAACTCGAAATACTGCTCCACCAGCAGGATCCCCATCTCGCCCATCATGGCGAGGAGGCGGATCACCCGCTCGATGTCCTTGATGATGGACGGCTGGATGCCCTCGGTGGGCTCGTCCAGGATCAGGAGCTTCGGCCGCGTCACCAGGGCGCGGGCGATCGCCAGCTGCTGCTGCTGGCCGCCGGAGAGATCGCCGCCTCTGCGGTGCTGCATGTCCTTCAGCACCGGGAAGAGGCTGAAGATCTCGTCGGCGATCTTGCGCTCGTGCCGGGCGAGCGGCGCGAAGCCCGTCTCCAGGTTCTCGCGCACGGTCAGGTACGGGAATATCTCGCGGCCCTGCGGCACCAGCGCCATGCCGAGGCGCGCCCGCTCGTAAGGCCTGAGGTTGGCGATGTCATGGCCGAGCCAGACGACCGCGCCGCTGGCGATTGGGTTGAGTCCGAAGATCGCCCGGAGCAGGCTGGTCTTGCCGACCCCGTTGCGGCCGAGGAGGCAGGTGATCTTGCCAGTCTCGACGCTGAGGTTGACGTCGCGCAGCGTATGGCTGGCGCCGTAATAGAGGTTGAGGGCTTCCACCGACAGCATGGCTCAGCGCCCCAGATAGACTTCGATGACTTTGGGATCGCTCTGCACGTGCTCGAGGGATCCCTCGGCCAGGACGGAGCCCTCGTGCAGCACGGTGATGCGCGCGCCCAGGCGGCGGACGAACTCCATGTCATGCTCCACGACCACCACCGTCCGCTCGCCGGCGATCGAGAGGAGCAGCGCGGCGGTCGCCTCGGTCTCGTGGTCGGTCATGCCGGCGACCGGCTCGTCCAGCAGCAGCAGTTGCGCGTCCTGCATCAGCAGCATGCCGATTTCCAGCCATTGCTTCTGGCCGTGGCTGAGGGTGCCGGCGATGGTGGCGGCGCGGTCCGAAAGGCCCACAGTGGCGAGCGTGCGCTCTACCGCCTGGCGCTGATTGCGCGTCACCTCGGCGAAGAGCACTCGCCAGGCGCCGCGGGCGCTCTTCAGCGCCAGTTCCAGATTGTCGAATACGGTCAGGTTCTGGAACACCGTCGGCCGCTGGAATTTGCGGCCGATGCCGAGGGTTGCGATCGCCGCCTCGTCGAGCCGCGTCAGGTCGTATTTGCCGGCGAAGAAGACGTCGCCCTTGTCGGGCCGCGTCTTCCCGGTGATGACGTCCATCATCGTGGTCTTGCCGGCACCGTTCGGACCGATGATGGTCCGCAGCTCGCCCTTGTTGATGACGAGCGAGAGCTCGTTCAGGGCCTTGAATCCGTCGAAGCTGACGGTGACGCCGTCGAGATAGAGATGGGTGTCGGCCGCCGGCACCGGCACCGCGCGACGGCGCGCGCGCGCCGCCGGGCGCGCCGGCAGGGTGATGAGATTGTCAGTCATCACCGGCGGCCTCCACCGCGCGCGGCGCATGAGCGCGTCGACGGTTGCGCCACTGACCGACGAGACCGGTCAGCCCCTTCGGGAAGAACAGAGTCACCACGACGAAGATGGCACCCAGGAAGAACAGCCAGAACTCCGGCGCGGCGCCGGTGAAATAGGTCTTGGCGACGTTGACCAGCACTGCCCCCACCAGCGCGCCGACCAGGTTGCCGCGACCGCCCACCGCCACCCAGATCGCGATCTCGATGGAGTTCGCCGGCGAGAACTCGCTGGGATTGATAATGCCGACCTGCGGTACGTAGAGCGCCCCGGCGATCCCCGCCAGCACCGCCGAGACGGTGAAGGCCAGCAACTTGGCGTTCTCCACGCGATAGCCCAGGAAGCGGACGCGGTTCTCCGCGTCGCGGAGCGCCAGCAGAAGCCGACCCAGCTTGGATTGCACGATCCAACGGCAGAGCAGGAAACCGAGTCCCAGCGCGATAACCGAGGCGACATAGAGGCCGCGCCGCGTGGCGGGGGCCTGGATCTCGAAGCCCAGCACGTCCTTGAAGTCGGTGAGGCCGTTGTTGCCGCCGAAGCCCATGTCGTTGCGGAAGAAGGCGAGCAGCAGCGCGTAGGTGAGCGCCTGGGTGATGATGGAGAGATAGACGCCGGTAACGCGCGAGCGGAAGGCGAACCAGCCGAAGGCGAAGGCGAGGATCCCCGGCACCAGCAGCACCATCAGCGCCGCGAAGGCGAAATGGTCGAAGCCGTACCAGTACCAGGGCAACTCCTTCCAGTTCAGGAAGACCATGAAATCCGGCAGCACCGCGTTGCCATAGACACCGCGGGTGCCGATCTGACGCATGAGATACATGCCCATGGCATAGCCGCCGAGGGCGAAGAAGGCGCCGTGGCCGAGGCTGAGAATGCCCGCATAGCCCCAAACGAGATCGAGGCTCAATGCCAGCAGCGCGTAGCAGGCGTATTTGCCGAAGAGCGGCACCAGGTAGTCCGGCACCCGCAGCGCCGAGCCCGTGGCCGGCAGCAGATTGAGCAAGGGCACGGCCACGACCAGCACCACGCCGACCAGCAGGAAGGCGGCCCAGCCGCGGCGATCGAGAAGGCCGGCGATCGCGGTCATGCCGTCAATTCTCCGCCGCCCGGCCGCGCAGCGCGAAGAGACCGCGCGGCCGCTTCTGGATGAAGAGGATGATCGCCAGCAGCACCACCACCTTGCCGAGGATCGCGCCCGCCACCGGCTCCAGGATCTTGTTGACGATGCCGAGGGTCATCGCGCCCACCAGCGTCCCCATGAGGTTGCCGACGCCGCCAAACACCACCACCAGGAAGCTGTCGACGATATAGATCGTGCCGAGGTTCGGGCTGACATTGCCGATCTGGGAGAGCGCGACCCCGGCGATGCCGGCGATGCCGGAGCCGAGCCCGAATGTCAGCGCATCGACCCGCGCGGTCGGTATCCCCATCACCGCGGCCATGTCGCGATTCTGCGTCACCGCCCGCATATGGAGGCCGAAGCTCGTCCGCCGCAGCAGCAGGGCCAGCGCTCCCAGCACCACGAAGCAGAAGATGACGATCACCACGCGGTTCCAGGTGAGGGTGAAGCCGCCGATGAGATCGATGCCGCCGGTCATCCAGCCGGGATTTGAGACCTGCCGGTTGGGCGCGCCGAAGACGGTGCGGACAAGCTGCTGCAGGATCAGGCTCACACCCCAGGTGGCGAGCATAGTCTCCAGCGGCCGGGTATAGAGAAAGCGGATCACCGTCCGCTCCAGCACCACGCCGACGCCGCCGGCGACCAGGAAGGCGACCGGCACCGCCGCCACCAGATAGGCATCGAACCAGCCCGGCGGCAAAAAAGCGCGGAACGCCTCCTGCACCACGAAGGCGCTGTAGGCGCCGAGCATGATCATCTCGCCATGGGCCATGTTGATGACGCCCATGACGCCGAAGGTGATGGCGAGGCCGATCGCTGCCAGCAGCAGCACGCTGCCGAGGCTCACTCCCTCGAACAGAGTAGCGCCGACGCCGATGAGCCGCTGTCGTCCCGCGATGCCGGAGACCGCGCGGTCGAGCGCGCTCTTCACCTCGGGATCGAGACCGGCGGCGCTGCGCCGCTCGTTCAGCAGCCCGTAGATATCGGGATCGCTGGTATCGCCAAGCGTAGCGATCGCCTTGAGCTGCACGGCCTTGTCGGCGCTCGAGAGCTGCACCGCCGCGACCGCGCGCTCCAGCACCTGGCGCACCTCGCCGTCCTTCTCGGCCGCGAGCGCCTTCTGCAGGGACGCGGCGCGCTCCGGCGCCGGATGGCGGAGCGCCTCCTGGGCGGCGCTCAGGCGGTCGTCGCGCCGGTCGCTGAACAGCGTCAGGCTGCTGAGCGCGGCATCGATGATGCCGCGGAGCCGGTTGTTGATGACAACCTTGTCGAGCGTGTCGCAGGAGACGGTTCCGAGCTTCTTCGCCTCCAGCAGGCCGAAGGTGTCGCAGCTGTCGCCCTGCGCCTCGGCGATCACCAGCTGCGCCGGCTTTTGCGCGGCGGCGGCGGCGGCGTCGGTCCCGCTGCTGTCGGAATTCGCGTTGTCGGAATCGGAAGAGCTGCTGTCGGATGTGTCCGAGCCCGCGTTGTCCGACGCGATGTCCGACTTGACCGTGTAGAGCGAGCCGTTGCCGAGCGCGCGGAGGATGCGGACGGCGCGCGGATCGCCGCTGGCGCCGAGCGCGTTCACCCCCTGCTCGATGTCGCCGAAATTGTCCGAGCCGAGCTTGCCGAGGCTATCCGCGATATCCGCGGCAAGGACGCCCTGCGGGACCGCCAGCAGCGTCAGCAGAGCGAGAGCCAGCCTCCGAAATTGGATCATGATGCCGCGCCCGATGCCCCCAGCCTGCGCCGCCCTCAAGCGCCGCGGCAGCGCCACGAAAACCGGCGGGGTCCGGCCCCCAGCATGGGAACCGGACCCGCGCCCTCTCACCTATTCAAGCGACTTGAACTTCGGCGCGGTGCAGTTGCCGCACACCCACGGGAAGGTCCAGTCGGCGACCTTGCCCTTGTCCTCCGCGAGGTAGGGGCTCCAGGCATCGGCCTTGATGGCGTTCTTGGTCTTCCACACCACGTCGAACTGGCCGTCGGCGCGGATCTCGCCGATCATCACCGGCTTGGAGAGGTGATGATTGGTGTTCATGATGGCGGTGAAGCCGGAGGGCGCCTTCACCTTCTGGCCATACATCGCCTGCCGCACCGCATCGACATCCGTCGTGCCGGCCTGCGACACCGCCTGGGTCCACATCTTGAAGCCGATGTAGGTTGCCTCCATCGGATCATTGGTGGTGCGCTTGTCGTTCTTGATGAAGGTGTGCCACTGCTTGATGAAGGCTTCGTTGGTCGGGTTCTTCACGGACTCGAAGTAGTTCCAGGCCGCGAGGTGGCCGACCAGGTTCTTGGTGTCGATGCCGGCGAGCTCCTCCTCGCCGACCGAGAACGCGACCACCGGCGTGTCGGAGGCCTTGATGCCCTGGTTGGCGAGCTCTTTATAGAAGGGCACGTTGGCGTCGCCGTTGACGGTGGAAACGACCGCCGTCTTCTTGCCGGCGGCGGCGAAGGTCTTGATTGCCGCCACCTCGGTCTGCCAGTCGGAGAAGCCGAACGGCGTGTAGTTGATCTTGATGTCGTCCGCGGCGACGCCCTTCGACTTCAGGAACGCCTCGAGGATCTTGTTGGTGGTGCGCGGATAGACGTAGTCGGTGCCTTCCAGCACCCAGCGCTTCACGTCGCCGCCTTCCTTGCTCATGAGGTACTCGACCGCCGGGATCGCCTGCTGATTCGGCGCGGCGCCCGTGTAGAAGACGTTGTTCGAGCTCTCCTCGCCCTCATATTGGACGGGATAGAAGAGGAGGCCGTTCAGCTCCTCGAACACCGGCAGCACCGACTTGCGGCTGACCGAGGTCCAGCAGCCGAACACGACAGCCACCTTGTCCTTCTGAATGAGCTCGCGCGCCTTCTCCGCGAAGAGCGGCCAGTTGGACGCGGGGTCGACGACCACCGCCTCCACCTTCTTGCCGAGCAAGCCGCCCTTCTTGTTGATGTCGTCGACCATCATCAGGACGGTGTCCTTCAGTGTGGTCTCGCTGATCGCCATCGTACCCGAAAGTGAATGCAGCACGCCCACCTTGATGGTGTCCTGCGCTTGCGCCGCTCCCCCGAAGAGCGATGCGCCGGCGAGCATGCCGGCAATCGCCAAAACCGGTATCCGCTTACTGATCCCTCGCATCCGAAGCCTCCTTCCCCACGTGATGTTTTCGGCCGTAGAGACCAACGCAAGGCTTGTGCCAGCGTCACGCGAGGCCCGAAGCTAGGAATGAAGGAGTTTGGAAAGCCGCGATCTTCGCCGGCCAGACGAGGCCGGACGATGACACAGCGTGCTCAAGAATTAAGCGGCGCCATCCCTCCTGCGCGAATCCCGTGCAGCGGCGGGAGGAAGATCGAGTGGCGGGCGGCGTCCCGGCCGCTGAGAGCCGGTCAGCCCGTCTGCAGATAATGGACGCTGAAGAACTTCCGCTCGTCGGTCCAGCAGTCGACGGAGCGGTATCCGGCCCGCCGGGCCAGCTCGGCAAACTCCTCGACCGCGTATTTGTAGGAATATTCCACATGCAGCCGCTCGCCGGCGCTGAAGACGATCGGCCGGCGGGCGACCGTGACGATCTGCGCCATGGTGCTGCGGATATAGATCTCGATGCGGCCGGCCTCCTCATTGTAGGAGGCGTCGTAGCGGAACCGCGCGCGGTTGAAATCGGCGCCGAGCTCACGGTTCATCCGGTCGAGGATGTTGAGGATGAACTCGGCGGTGATGCCGGCTGCATCGTTGTAGGCGTCATGGAGAAGCGTCGGATCCTTCTTGAGATCGACGCCCACGATCATGCCGCTGCCGGGTCCGAGCGCCTCGCGGCAGCCGCTCAGGAAGGAGACCGCCTCCTCCGGCATCAGATTGCCGATGGTCGAGCCCGGAAAGAAGCCGACGCGCCGGCCGCCGCGCGCCAGCGGCAGCACCGGCAGCCGGCGCGGCTCGCTGTAGTCGGCGCAGATCGCGCTCACCTCGACATCGGGGAAATCCGCGGCGACGCTGGAGGCGGCCTGGCGCAGGAAGGCGCGGGAGATGTCGACCGGCACATAGGCGGCGAGATCCCTGAGCGCCTCGAGAAGCAGCCGCACCTTGCGGCTGGCGCCGCTGCCGAACTCGACAAGCTGCGCGCGCGGCCCGACGCGCTCGGCGATGGCGCCGGCGCGCGCCGCGAGGATGCCCATCTCCGTCCGCGTCACGTAGTACTCCGGCAGCTCGCAGATCGCCTCGAACAGCGCCGAGCCGCGCCGGTCATAGAGGAAGCGGCAGGGGATCGACTTCTCGGTCCGCGACAGGCCGGCGAGCGCCGCGTCGCGGAAGCTCTCTTCCACCGGCGCCATGTCGAGGAAGGCAGCGAGATTGCCGTCGCGCATCATGCGTCCTCCGCCAGTCGAATGCCGCTGAACGCCCAGCGCGCGGCCGGGGGAAAGAAATTGCGATAGGTGACGCGCACATGGCCCGGCGGGGTCACCGCCGCGCCGCCGCGCAGCACCATCTGGCCGCTCATGAATTTGCCGTTGTATTCGCCGATGGCGCCGTTGACGGCGTGGAAGCCGCGATAGGGCGAATAGGAGCTCGCCGTCCACTCCCAGACATCGCCGATCATCTGCTGCAGCTCGTTGCCCTTGCCGGAAACCGCCTCGGGATGAAACCGTCCGCGATCCCCGAGGTTCCCGGCGAGCGGCACGTCGGC
>DATKPX010000430.1:0-3089 GCA_035523855.1 Allostellaceae bacterium | reverse complement strand
TGGAGGATATCAGCGAGATCCTCATCGGCGAGGCCAAGGGCGCGACGCGTGCCCGCAGGGCGTCGGCGCGCGCCAAAGCCAAGCCGGCGAAGAAATCCGCCGGCCGGAAGCGCTAAGCTTTCAGCATCGCGCTGTCGATCGGCAGGCTGCGGACGCGCTTGCCGGTGGCGGCAAAGATTGCGTTGCAGAGCGCCGGTATCACCGGCGGCAGCGCCGGCTCGCCGAGGCCGGTGGGCGGATGCGCCGTGGTCAGGAAATGCACCTCGACCGGCGGCGCCTGCTCCATGCGGAGCGGCTTCACGGTGTCGAAATTCGCCTGCACGACGCGGCCGCGGTCGATGGTGATCGCCTGGCCGAGCGCCGCGCCGAGCCCGTCGAGCGCCGCGCCCTGCACCTGGTTCTCGGCGCCGCTGGGGTTGATGATCTGGCTGCCGACGTCGGCGGCGATCCAGACATGGTCGAGCTTCACCTCGCCGGCGGGCGTCACCGTCGCCTGCACCACCTCGGCGAAGTAGCCCAGATGGCTGAAATAGAAGGCGATGCCCTTGCCGGTGCGTTTCGGCAGCTGGCGCCGGTGCGACCAGCCGGAGACCTCGGCGACGCGGACCAGCACGTCGTGCATGCGGCCGGTGTCGAAGTCGCGGAGCGCGTTGGGCGTGCCGCTGGAATTCACCAGCACGCGGCGCTCGCCCAGGAGAGCCAGGCGGAAGGCGAGCGGGTCCTTGCCGGCCTTGAGGGCGAGCTCGTCGATGAAGGACTGGAAGACGAAGCCCAGCGCGTTCGAGCGCGGCGCCCGCAGCGGTCCGGTCGGCACGCCCAGCGCCATGGTGGACTGGCCGTAGTCGAGATGCGGCACCAGCTGCGCCGGGAACTCGTTGGCGTCCATCATGGCGGAATCGGCGAGCGCGTTGCCGCGTTTGAAGGTGACGAAATGGTCGCTGAAGGCGACGAGCCTGCCGCCCTTGTCGAGCCCGCCCCTGAAGAAATGGAAACCGGCCGGGCGGTAGAAGTCGTGCTGCATGTCGTCCTGGCGGTTCCACAGCAGCTTCACCGGCGCGCCCACCTGCCGGGAGATCCAGGCCGCCTCCGCCATGAAATCGTTGCGCAGCCGACGGCCGAAGCCGCCGCCGATCCGCGTCATGTTGACGGTGATGTCGCCGGTGGAGATGCCGAGCGTCTTCGCCACCAGCTGGGCGCCGGGCCCCGGCAGCTGCGTCGGCGCCCAGAAGGTGACCTTGCCGTCCTGGTAATGCGCGGTGCAGTTCTGCGGCTCGAGATCGATATGGGAGAGGAAGGGATAGGAGTAGGCCGCCTCCACCACATGGGCGGCGCCCTTAAGCGCCGTCGCCACGTCGCCGTCGCGGCGGAGGTAGGAGGCCGGCGCGCCCTCGTTGAGCCTGGCGGCCTCGGCCGCGAAGCCCTCGCTGCTCTGCTCCGCGGTGGCGCCTTCGTCCCAGATCACTTCGAGCTTCTCGCGCGCCTGGCTCGCCACCCACCAGCTCTTGGCGACGATGGCGACGCCGTCGGCGAGGCCTTGCGGATCGCCGCTGGGGTTCGCCTCTTTCGCGCGCACGATGAAGGCGTCGTGGACGCCGGCCAGCGCCTTCAGCGCATCGATGTTGGCGCTCTTCACCGTGCCGCCGAACACCGGGCATTTCTGGAAGACGGCGTGCAGCATGCCGGGGACGGTGACGTCGATGCCGAAGAGCGGCTGGCCGGTGACGATCTTGGGATTGTCGACGCCGGGCATCCGCTGCCCGATGATTTTGAAGGCCTTGGGATCCTTCAGCGTGACGCTGGCGAGATCCGGCGCCGGCAGCGTCGCGGCCGTCTCGGCGAGCGCGCCATAGGCGAGAGATCGCCCGCTCTTGTCGTGGTGGACGACGCCCGCCTCGGTGCGGCATTCGCCCACCGGCACGTTCCAGCCCTGTGCCGCCGCCGTCACCAGCATCTGGCGGCCGGCGGCGCCGACGCGGCGCAGCGGGTCGTAATTGAGCGGCGTCGCCTGGCTGCCGCCGGCGAACTGGCGGCCGAACTTCGCCTCGTCGAGCGGCGCCTGCTCGATGCGGACGTTCTTCCACTCGACGTCGAGCTCCTCGGCGATCACCATCGGCAGCATGGTCTTGATGCCCTGACCGATCTCCGGGTTCTTCGACAGGATGGTGACGATGTTGTCCGGCGCGATGCGGATGAAGGCGTTGACCGAGAGGCCTTCGCCGGCGGCGGCCGCCATCGCCACCCGCGCCAGCGGCGCCAGGGTCGCCTGCAGCAGCAGCCCGCCGCCGACGGCGGCGCTCGCCTTCAGGAAGGCGCGGCGGGAAGCGGAGAAGGGCGCGCGCTCGCGCGTCGCGGTCAACAGCGCGGCCATCACTTCACCTCCGTGGCGGCGGTGCGCAGCGAAGCCGCCTTCTTGATGGCGGCGCGGATCCGCGTGTAGGTGGCGCAGCGACAGACATTGCCGGTCATCGCCGCGTCGATCTCGCGGTCGGTCGGATGCGGGTTCTTCGTCAGCAGCGCGGTCGCCGACATGACCTGCCCGGCCTGGCAATAGCCGCATTGCGGCACGTCGAGCTCCATCCAGGCGGCCTGCAGCTTCTTGCCGACGGGGTCGGCCGACATCCCCTCGATGGTGGAGACGGCGGCGTCGCCCACGCTGGAGATCGGCGTCGAGCAGGAGCGCACCGGCTCGCCGTCGAGATGAACCGTGCAGGCGCCGCAGAGCCCGGCGCCGCAACCGAACTTGCTCCCCTTGAGGTCGAGCTCGTCGCGCAAGACCCAGAGCAGCGGCATGTCGCCGTCGACATCGACGGTGCGCTTCTGGCCGTTCACCGCGATCGTGTAGGGCATCGCTTCCGTCTCCAATGACAGCGGCCGCGGCACGGCGGGTTTCCGCCGCGACCGGAAATTTCCTTAGGCTACCTATATTATAGGCGTCGATGGGCAAGGTCGCGCCTGCCCACGAGATGTCATGCCCCCTCGCGCGGGGCGCAAGCCAAAGCCGCAACGCTCAAATTGCGCCGAAGACGACGGCGTTATCACGCTAATTTGAAGGTTTTCCGCCGGCCGTGGCGCCCGCGGGGCCCGCCGCT
>DATKPX010000429.1:0-10696 GCA_035523855.1 Allostellaceae bacterium | reverse complement strand
GTCGCGCAGCACGTAGCCGCGGCCCCAGACCGTCTCGATGTAGTTCTCGCCGCCGGTCGCCTGGCTCAGCTTCTTGCGCAGCTTGCAGACGAAGACGTCGATGATCTTGAGCTCGGGCTCGTCCATGCCGCCGTAGAGATGGTTGAGGAACATCTCCTTGGTGAGCGTCGTGCCCTTGCGCAGGCTCAGGAGCTCGAGGATGCCGTATTCCTTGCCGGTGAGGCGGAGCGGCTGGCCGTCTACCTCGACGGTCCGGCTGTCCAGGTTCACCAGCAGCTTGCCGGTGCGGATCACCGACTCCGAATGGCCCTTGGCGCGGCGGACGATCGCCTGGATGCGCGCGATGAGCTCGCGGCGGTCGAAGGGCTTGGTGAGGAAGTCGTCGGCGCCGAAGCCGAGGCCCTTGATCTTGTGGTCGAGCTCGCTCAACCCGGACAAGATCAGGATCGGCGTCCGCACCCGCGCGGCGCGCAGGCGGCGCAGCACCTCATAGCCGTCGATGTCCGGCAGCATGAGGTCGAGAATGATGATGTCGTAGTCATAGAGTTTACCGATCTCCAGGCCATCCTCGCCCAGATCGGTGGTGTCGACGATGAAGTTCTCGGCCCGGAGCATCATCTCAATGCTCGCAGCAGTCGCAGAATCGTCCTCTACCAGAAGCACCCGCATCCTGACCTCCGCCGTTCAGCGCCGTCCACTCCGCTTTCTCGTCAGCGCTATATTAAGCATTCTTACCGCGCTGGGTTAACAACAGGTTAACCGGGAGCCGTCCGAGTCGCGGAAATCCGCGACTTTTTGCAACCGCAGGGTGGCGCGCGAGTCGCTCTTCCTAGGGCAGAAATAACGCGACTCGGCGCGGCGCCAAGGGCGGCGAGGCCGTCAATTGTATGGTTTCGGCGCGAAAAACACCGGTGGCGACCGGGGTTAACTGCACTTTAAAGCGCCGGGGCGATACTGCCCGTCATCACTGGAAAGGGCCGGTGTGTCCTTTCGGCAACGGTAAAAGAGGTAAAGCGTGAGTCTGCCGAATCTTCTCGATGAAGTCCGACAGATTCCGGCTTACCAGCGCTACGGCCGGGTGACCGGCGTGCTGGGCCTGCTGCTCGAGGTTGGCGGCGTGCCGCAGAGCCTCGCGGTGGGGGGGCACTGCGAGGTGGTCGCTCGCGATGGCCGCCGCGTCGCCTGCGAGGTCGTGGGGTTCCGCAACGGCCGCGCGCTGGTGATGCCGTTCGGCGCTCTCGAAGGCGTCGGTCTCGGCTCCAAGGCGGAGGTGCTGCCTGCCGCCGCGGTGATCTATCCGACCGAGGCCTGGCTCGGCCGCGTCGTCAACGCGATGGGCCAGCCGCTCGACGGCAAGGGCCCGCTGCCGACCGGGCCGAAAGCCTATCCGCTGCGCAGCCAGCCGCCCTCGGCGCATCTCAGGAAGCGCGTCCAGGGCAAGGTCGATCTCGGCGTGCGCGCGCTCAACACCTTCCTCACCTGCTGCCGCGGCCAGCGCATGGGCATCTTCGCCGGCTCGGGCGTCGGCAAGTCGATCCTGCTCTCGATGCTCGCGCGCTACACCGCCAGCGACTGCACGGTGATCGGTCTCATCGGCGAGCGCGGCCGCGAGGTGCAGGAGTTCATCGAGGACGATCTCGGCCCCGAGGGACTGAAGCGCAGCATCGTGGTGGTGGCGACCTCGGATGAATCGCCGCTGATGCGCCGCCAGGCCGCCTATCTCACCCTGGCCGCCGCCGAGTATTTCCGCGATCACGACCGCGACGTGCTCTGCCTGATGGACAGCATCACCCGCTTCGCCATGGCGCAGCGCGAGATCGGCCTCTCCGCCGGCGAGCCGCCCACCAGCAAAGGCTATCCACCCACCGTCTTCGCCGAGCTGCCGCGGCTCCTGGAGCGCGCCGGTCCCGGCACCGGCAAGGGCAGCATCACCGGCCTCTTCACCGTGCTGGTGGAGGGCGACGACCACAACGAGCCGATCTCCGACGCGGTGCGCGGCATCCTCGACGGCCACATCGTGCTCGACCGCTCGATCGCCGAGCGCGGCCGCTATCCCGCCGTCAACGTGCTGCGCTCGATCTCGCGCACCATGCCCGGCTGCAACAGCGAGGCGGAGAACCAGCTGGTCGCCCACGCGCGCCAGTATCTCGCCACCTACGAGGACATGGGCGAGCTGATCCGCCTCGGCGCCTACCGCAAGGGCAGCGACCCCAAGATCGACGAGGCGATCCGCTATTATCCCGCCCTCGAGAGCTTCCTCTCCCAGGCCCGCGAGGAGCGCGCCGGCCTGGCGGAAGGCTACGCCGAGCTGCAGCGCATCCTCGCCGAGACCGCGGCGTGAGCACCCTCGAGAGCCTGATCCGCATCCATCGCTGGCAGCTCGACGAGCGCCGGCGCCAGCTGGTGGAGCTCGAGGTGCTGGCCGAGCGCGTGCGGCAGGACCTGCTTCGGCTCGCCGAGGAGCGCAAGCTCGAGGAGGCGGCGGCGAACGCGTCGCTCGAGGGCAAGTACGGATTTCCCGGCTATATCCGCGGCGCGCTCGATCGCCGCGCCACCCTGGAGCGCTCGCTCGCCGAGGTGGAGGACCAGATCGCGCGGGCGCGCGAGACGGTCGCCGAGGCGTTCCAGGAGATGAAGCGCTACGAGATCGCCGCGGCCAATCGCGAGCGGCATCACCGCCAGCAAGCCGACCGCCGCGAGCGCATCGAGCTGGACGGCATCGCCCTCGACAACTACCGGCGGCGGACCGGAACGGCCTGACGAAGACGGCCGCGCCGGCGGGATCCTGCGCCGCGGCTGGAACGGTTCAAATTCCCCGGCTAACCCTCGGCCATGCCTAAGGGTTGATTTTCTTCCATGCCGCTCGCGCAAAGCAGGCATCGGGAACGGGCGTTACACATTATGCTGCATCGCACAATATCACCTCCGGCGCCATAGACGCCGGGGAGAACGCCATGCGAGAGGCCGCGAATGCGGGCGCGGGAGTGCCGCCCGTCGATCGCCTGCTATCGAGCGCTTACTGCGAGCCGGCGGAGCTGCGCGGAGCGTGGGCGGGCGCGCTGACGCCGATCCACCGCCAAGTCCTGAGCCATTGGCACGCCCGGCGCGGCGAGCGCCGCGCCCCGCGTCATCGCGACATCGATCCCGGCGCCATCCGCAAGGCCCTGCCGCATCTCATGATCTGGGAAACCGGCGGCGACGGCGAGTATGTCTGCCGTCTCTCGGGCACCCTGGTGGAGGATCATTTCGGCGGGCCGCTGAAGGGCATCCGGCTGGGCGCGATTCCGTGCCGTCTCATCGAGGGTGTGCGGCGCGAGTTCGATACCGTGCGCGAGCACGCCCTTGCCTGCGTCGCGGAGCGCACCCTCGGCTGGGCCGGCAAGCCCTTCCTGTTCTATCGCCATCTGCTGCTGCCGCTGACCCATGAGAGCGACGTCGTCGAGCGGATGCTCAGCGTCTTGACCTTCCACAGCATCGGCGAAGCCATCGCGCGGGCGAGCTGAGCCCCCGCACCGGCGGCGGCTCAGATCTTGATGCCGAGGTGCGGCCGGAATTCCTGCAGCGGCGCCACCGGGAAGCGGGCGGTGGTCACGAAGGCGATGTCGCCGGTGAAGCCGCCAGCGGCGAGCGAGTCACGGAAGATCGACGCCATGTCGGTCTTGATGTCGGTGGCCATCGGCTCGTGGCTGCGCAGCACGAGGTCGAAGCGTCCCTTGCGCACCAGCCCATCGAGCTGCAGCGCGCCGAGCCGGCTCATGTCGAGGTCGAGCACGAAGCGCGATCCGCGCTCCGCGCGCTGCTCCGGTGTCTGCTCGTCGGCATCGCGCCGGACATAGAGCCGGATCGGCTGCACGCCGCCCTCGTCCAGCAGCGGCAGCGTCAGCACCCGCCAATCGCCCTTGGCCGGATCGGCGCCAAGGCGGCGGAGGTCGTCCACATCCTTCTGCAGCCGGGTCTTCAGGTCGGCGCGACCGGCGGTGGTCAGCGCGGCACTCACCGCATCCGACGGCCAGTTGGCGCCGCCATTCAGCACGCCGACGAAGAACAGCAGCGTTGCGGCGAGGCGCGGCGCCGTCGTCGGCGAGAGATCGGCGCGGAGCTGGGAGGCGAGGCCCGGCGCCACTCGTTCGAGAGTCTGCAGCGCATCGTTTAGGGCGGGCCAGTCGCTGCCGAGCGCCGGGGAGGTCAGGGCCTGGACGCTCGCGGGCGGCGGATCGTCGCTCGCGGCAACCGCCAGGCGCTCGAGATTGACCAGCGTGCCCGGCGCGAGGTCGAGCCGCTGATCGAGCGACAGCCGGCCGATCGGCGTGTCGAGCACGGTGACGGTGCCGGCGCTGAGGCCGATGGTGCCGGGGATGAGATTTGCCGCCGGTGCTTCCGAGCTTGCGGCCGGCGTCGCGACGGTCGCCGCCGTTGCGGGCGCGGTGACCGGCACCGTGACGGGGCGGGCGAGGGTCTGGCCGGCGGCGACTGTTGGCGCGGCGATCGTCGGCGCGGCGGCGCCCGGCGCGGTCGCTGCCGGTGTCGCCGGCGGCGCGGTGGGGGCCGCTGCGGCATAGGCCGCGGTCGCCGAGGCGCTGGGGCCGCTCCAGGCGCCCGCGCTTGAGACCGGCGATACCGGGGTCGCCGGTGGCGTCAGCCCGGGCGTCGTGGCGACGACCGGTGCCGCTGGGGCGCGGAAGGCGGCGGCAGGAGGGGTGGCGGGCGGCGCGCTCGGCGCGGGGCTCGCGGCGGTGCTCGGCGGCGCGGCGACGCTGAGGCGGAGCGTGAGCTGGCTGCCCGCCGGCGGCGCCTCGGGAGCGGGCGCCGGCGTCACCACCGTGGCCCGCACCGTCTGCCCGAGAGCGACCTGCTCGGTCGGGGCGGCCGGCGGCGCCGCGGCGGCCGCGGGCGCCGGCGTGCCGTTCGCCGGCAGCGGGACCGGCGGCGTCGGCGCGGCGCGCAGCGCGCCATAGCCGATCGGCTGCCCGTTGGCGGTCAGGATGGCGGCGCCGGCAGGCGGACCGGCGAAGAGCCGCAGCTCGACTGGCGTGCCGCTCGGCAGCGAGATGTTGGTCTTGAGGGCGATGGGGCCGAAGTCGGTCTTCAGCACCAGCACGCTCTCGGCATCGCTGCTGGCCACGGTGGCGGCGATGATGCCGCTGGCGGCGAGCGCGGCCTGCGGCGGCGGCAGCGCGAAATCGATCACCGGCGGCGCCGCCGCGGTCGGCGCGCTGGGGAGGACCAGCGGCGTGGTGCCGAAGCTCAGGCTCCCGACCATGGCCATCTCCCCCGGCGGCCCTAGAGCGAGCGCACCAGCCGCTCGGCGATCGCCTCCACGTCGGCGGCGGCGTCGCAGCCGGGATGGCGAGTGAGCAGCGAGGTCTGGCGGCGGATGCTGTCCTTGACGTGATCGTCGCGGCGCACCACGCCGGCGAGCTTGGGCTCGATCTTCAGGAACTCGCGGCAGGCGCGCAGCAGCGTCTGGTAGGTGCGCTCGCCGTCGCGCTGGTTCGGCGCCATGTTGATGACGATCTGCGGATTGTCGACCAGGCGCTCGAGCGTGCTCACCTTGATGAAGGCATAGGCGTCGGTGATCGCCGTCGGCTCGTCGGTGGTGATGACGAGGCAGGCGCGCGACTGCGCCGCCAGCAGGCGGACGGTGCGCTCGATGCCGGCGCCGAGGTCGAGCACCACCCAGTCGTAGCCCTGGCCGAACTCGCCGAGCTCGTCGCGCAGGCTGAGGAGCCGGCTCGCCGGCAGCGTCGCGAGGCTGCCGGAGCCGGAGCGGCCGGCGACGATGTCGAAGCCGGCGGTGTGCTTGGTCACCGCCTGGTCGAGGGTGATCTGGCCCGAGATGACGCTGGCGAGATCGCGCTCGGGCGTCACGCCGAGCTGGACGTCCACGTTGGCGAGGCCGAGATCGCCGTCGAACAGCAGGACGCGCGAGCCCGCGCGCGCCAGCGAGTGGGCGAGGGTGATGGAGAACCACGTCTTGCCGACCCCGCCCTTGCCGGAGGCGACGGCGAGAACGTTCCGTTTCGCGGCCTGGGTGGTGGGGAAGGCGTGCACGACGGGAGCGGAGTTCATGACGCGCCTCGCTTCTTGAGCGGTGGGTGATCGGCGAGCTCCGCCTGCGCGAGCAGGCGGCGCGCCAGCACCATGGGTGTGAAGGGACTGAGGCCATCGGCGATCTCGGGCGCGATGCCCGCCTCGCTGAAGGCGAGCTTGGCGCCCGCCGCCGCGGCAAGCACGCTGCCGAGGCGATGGGTGAGGTCGAGCCGCGTCACCGACATGCGCGAGCAGCCGAGGTCGCGGAAAATGCGGGCGATCTCGACGCAGTCGACGGCATCGCCGCCGGCGGCGGTGACCAGCATCGGCTCGGCGCCGGCGGCGGCCACCAGCGCCATCAGGTCGCGGCGGTCGACGGCGTTATAGGGATTGATGCCGGGGCTGTCGATCAGCGTCAGCTCCTCGGTGCTCCCGGTGGCGAACTCCGCCAGCCGGCGCACGTTCTCCACCCCGTGCAGGCGGACACCCAGGATGCGTGCTACCGCCGCCAGCTGCTCGATGGCACCGGCGCGGATGGTGTCGGCGCTGATCAGCCGGATCGGCCGCTTCGCCATCACGGCGCGCGCCGCCAGCTTGGCAATGGTCATCGTCTTGCCGGCGCCGGGCGCGCCCACAAACATGATCGGCCTGACGCGGCCGCGATCCGGGACGGGCGCGAAGGAGAAGACGGCGGCGAGCGCGCCCGAAAGCGCCGCCAGCTCGTCGTCGGTGTCGAAGGAGAGCGAGGCCATCAGGATCTTCTCGGCGAGCGTGCCGGGAACGCCGTTCGCCGCCAGCGCCTCGCTGAGACGGTCAGTGATGTCGGCGCCGGCGCTCGCCGGGCCGCCACGCGGCTCCGCCTCGTCGATCGCGGCGGTGACGCGCACCTCGCCCGGCGCCGTGTCATCGGTCGAGACGATGATGGCGTCGCTGCCCAGCTCCTGGCGCACGCGGGCCATGGCCTCCTGCATGGAGGGAGCGGTGAAGTTGCGCAGGCGCATCGTCTACCCCGGACTCAGATCTGCCCCAGCGTGCGGATGCGCGCCTTGGGGTGGATCTCGTTCTGGGACATCACCACGGTCATCGGCCGGAAGCGCTCGACGATCGAGCGCACATAGGGGCGGATCGCCGGGCTGGTCAGCAGCACCGGCGTCTCGCCGGCCATGGCGTGCCGCTCGAACACCTGGCGCACGCTGCCGATGAATTCCTGCAGCCGCGACGGCGCCATCGCCAGGTGCTTGTCGTCGCCCTGGCCGATGATCGCCTCGGCGAAGGCCTGCTCCCACTGCGCCGAGAGGGTGACCAGCGGGATGAAGCCGCTCTCGTTGGTGTTGGCGTCGCTGATCTGCCGCGCGAGGCGCGCGCGCACGTGCTCGGTGATCACGCTGACGTTGCGGCTGTAGCCGCAGGCCTCGGAGATGCCCTCGAGGATGGTGGGCAGGTCGCGGATCGACACGCGCTCGGCCAGCAGGTTCTGCAGCACGCGCTGGATGCCGCCGACCGAGATCTGGCTCGGCACCATGTCGGTGATCAGCTTCTGGTGCCGCTTGTCGAGATCGTCGAGCAGCTTCTGCGTCTCGGCATAGGAGAGCAGCTCCGCCATCGCGTCCTTCACCACCTCGGTCAGGTGGGTGGTGACGACGGTCTGCGGCTCGACCACCGTGTAGCCGCGGAAGGTCGCTTCCTCGCGGTTGCCCTCGGCGGTCCACAGCGCCGGCAGGCCGAAGGTGGGCTCCACCGTCGCCTCGCCAGGGATGGTGATCTGCTCGCCGCGGGGATCCATCACCAGCAGCATGTTGGGGCGAAGATCGCCGCGGCCGACCTCGATCTCCTTGACCCGGATCACGTAGGTGTTGGCGCCGAGCTGCAGGTTGTCCTGGATGCGCACCGAGGGCATCACGAAGCCCATCTCGTTGGCGACCTGGCGCCGGAGCGAGCGCACCTGGTCGGTGAGCTTGGGGCCGTGGTCGTTGTTGATGAGGGTGAGGAGCCCGTAGCCGAGCTCGAGCCGGATCTGGTCGATCTGCAGCGAGGTCTGGATCGGCTCCTCGGTCGGCGGCGCCGCTGCGGCGGTGGCCTTGGCCTCCTCCTCCTTGGTCTCTTTCTCCTTCCGCGCCGTGAGCTGCCAGGCGGCGCCGCCGGTCAGCGCCGAGAGCGCGAGGAACGGCAGCATCGGGATGCCGGGCAGGATGGCGAGCGAGAAAGTGAGGAAGGACGCGAGACCGAGCGCGGCCGGATAGGCGCTGAGCTGGCCGAAGAGGGCCTTGTCCATCGAGCCGGAGATGCCGGCTTTGGAGACCAGCATGCCGGCCGCGGTGGACACCACCAGCGCCGGGATCTGGGTGACGAGGCCGTCGCCGACGGTCAGCACCGTATAGGTCTGCGTCGCCGCCGCGAAGCTCAGGTTCTTCTGCGCCACGCCGATGATGATGCCGGCGATCACGTTGATGAAGGTGATGATCAGGCCGGCGACGGCGTCGCCGCGCACGAATTTCGAGGCGCCGTCCATGGCGCCGAAGAAGTTGCTCTCGTCCTCGAGCTGCGAGCGCCGCTGCCGCGCCACCTTCTCGTCGATGAGGCCGGCGGAGAGATCGGCGTCGATCGCCATCTGCTTGCCGGGCATCGCATCCAAGCTGAAGCGTGCGGCCACCTCGGCGATGCGGCCGGAGCCCTTGGTGATGACGACGAAGTTCACCACCACCAGGATGATGAAGACGATGACGCCGATCACGAAATTGCCGTTCATCACGAAGCCGCCGAAGGCCTGGATGACGTGGCCGGCGGCGGCGGTGCCTTCGTGCCCCTGGCTCAGGATGAGCCGCGTCGAGGCGAGGTTGAGGGCGAGCCGCAGCATGGTGGAGATCAGCAGCACGGTCGGAAAGGACGAGAACTCCAGCGGGCGCTTGATGAAGAGCGCCACCATCAGGATCAGCACCGAGAAGGTCATCGACAGCGCCAGGCTCCCGTCGAGGAGCCAGGTCGGCATCGGCAGGATCAGCACCACCAGGATGGAGACGACGCCGAGGGCGAGCGCGATCTCGCCGCGCTTCAGCGCCGAGGTCAGGCGCTCGATCAGCACGCTGGCGCTGGTCGCGGCGCTTCCGGTCGCGGCAGGCGCGGCTGCGGGGGCGGCGACGTCGGTCATGTCAGAGCGCACCCGGAGCTGATGACCCGAGCACCCGGCTCATCCGCCTCGCGACCCTCGCCCTCGAGGGCGCGGGGCCGGCGATGGCAAGGCGCGACCGCCCCCTCTCCATTTGAAGGGGAAGGGTCGGGGCGGGGGGTGTGACAGCGGCGCATGGGAGAGGACCCCGCTAGGCGCTCGCGCGCTCCGGCTCGCCCGGCGTGGGCACGCTGGTGCCCTCCTGCCGGTACTGCTGCAGCTTGTTGCGCAGCGTGCGGATGGAGATGCCGAGGATGTTCGCGGCGTGGGTCCGGTTGCCGAGGCAGTGGTTGAGCGTCTCCAGGATGAGATCGCGCTCGACGTCGGCGACCGTGCGGCCGACCAGGCTGAGCTTGCTGGCGATGGTGCCGGCGGCGCCGGCCTCCGCGTCGCCGCTTTTGACGTTGGAGAGCATCACCGCGTCCGGTCCGATCACCGGGCCGCGCGAGAGCAGCACGGCGCGGTGCATGGTGTTCTCCAGCTCGCGCACGTTGCCGCGCCAGGGATGCCGCATGAGGATGTCGCGGACCTCCGGTGAGATCGGCCGCACCGGCACGCCGTTCACCTCGGCGTATTTCTTGGCGAAGAACTCGGCCAGGAGCTCGATGTCCTTCGGGCGCTCGCGCAGCGGTGGCACCCGGAGGTTGACCACGTTCAGGCGGAAGAACAGATCCTCGCGGAAATTGCCGTTGCGCACCTCGGCCTCGAGATCGCGGTTGGAGGTGGCGATCAGGCGGATGTCGATCTTGATCGGCTGCAGCCCGCCGACGCGGTCGATCTCGCGCTCCTGGATGGCGCGCAGCAGCTTGGCCTGCAGGCGCGGGTGCATTTCGCTGATCTCGTCGAGCAGCAGGGTGCCGCCATTCGCCTCCTCGAATTTGCCGATGCGGCGCGCGATGGCGCCGGTGAAGGCGCCCTTCTCGTGGCCGAAGAGCTCCGACTCCAGCAGGTTCTCGGGAATCGCCGCGCAGTTGACGGAGATGAAGTTCTGCCTGACGCGCTTGCTCCGGCGGTGGATGTGGCGCGCGAGCACCTCCTTGCCGGTGCCGCTCTCGCCGGTGATCAGCACGCTGGCGTCCGCCGGCGCCACCTGCTCGGCGAGCTTCACCGCCGTGTCCATGGCGGGATCGCGGTAGATCAGCGAATGGCTCTCCTGCGCCACCGCCTCGATGACGGCGGCGATGAGCTCGGCATCCGGCGGCAGCGGGATGTATTCCTTGGCGCCCGCGCGGATCGCCCGCACGGCGGCGTCGGCATCGGTGCCGATGCCGCAGGCGACCACGGGAACACTGATGCGCTCCTGCTTCAGGCTCTCGACCAGGGTGGCGACGTCGAGCTTGACGTCGAGCAAGACGAGATCGGCGCCCTGGCCCGAGCGGAGCGCGGCGAGGCCGCGGGGGATATCGTCGACATGCGCCACCGTCGCGCCCCTCGAGAGCGCGATCTTGCCGGCGGTGCTGATATAGCCCTCGAGGGGCCCGATGATGAGAAGGCGCATGCGTC
>DATKPX010000428.1:0-5019 GCA_035523855.1 Allostellaceae bacterium | reverse complement strand
TCTGGTCGGCCCGTTCCGCTGCAGCAAGGCGGCGATGCCGGCGCTGAAGGCGTCGCACGGCGCCATCTGCAACACCGCCTCGGTCGCCGGCCTCGGCAGCATCGGCAGCAGCATCGCCTACGGTGCCAGCAAGGCTGGTCTCATCAATCTCACCATCGCGCTCGCCCGCGTGCTGGCGCCGGAGGGACGCGTCAACGCGGTGGCGCCCGGCCTGGTGGCGTCGCCCTGGACGCAGCAGTGGCCGAAGGAGCGGCAGTCCGCCTATACCGACCGCACCATGCTGCGCCGGGCGGCGACGCCGCAGGACATCGCCGAGGCGATCTTCTTCCTCTGCGCCGGCACTTCGATGGTGACCGGCCAGACTCTCGCGGTCGATGGCGGAAGGATCCAGTAGGGACCCCATGCGCAACCTCACGATCAACGGCGAGCGGCTCTGGCAGTCGCTGATGGAGATGGCGAAGATCGGCGCCACCGAGAAGGGCGGCGTCTGCCGTCTCGCCCTCACGGATCTCGACAAAGTCGGCCGCGATCTCTTCATCCGCTGGTGCAAGGAGGCGGGCTGCACGGTGACGCTAGACCGCATGGGCAACATCTTCGCCCGCCGGCCGGGGAAGAACCCGAAGCTGGCGCCGGTGCTCACCGGCAGCCATCTCGACACCCAGCCGACCGGCGGCCGGTTCGACGGCGTCTATGGCGTGCTCGCCGGGCTCGAGGTGATCCGCACCCTCAACGATCTCGCCTACGAGACCGAGGCGCCGGTGGAGGTGGTGGTCTGGACCAACGAGGAGGGCTCGCGCTTCTCGCCGCCGATGGTGGGCTCCGGTGTCTTCGCCGGCGTCTTCGATCTCGCCTATGGGCTGGAGCGGCCAGACAATCTCACCGGCGTGACGATGGGCGCCGAGCTCGATCGCATCGGCTTCGCGGGACCGGAGCCGGTGGGCGGCCGCGAGGTCGGCGCCTATTTCGAGGCGCATATCGAGCAGGGGCCGATCCTCGAGGATCAGCTGAAGCCCGTCGGCGTGGTGACCGGCGCCCAGGGCCAGCGCTGGTACGAGATCACCGTGGTGGGGCAGGAGGCTCATGCCGGCCCGACGCCGATGCCGAAGCGCCGCGATGCGCTGGTGGGCGCGGCGCGGATGATCGACGCGGTCAATCGCATCGGCCTCGCGCATCCGCCCTATGCCTGCGCCACCGTCGGCTTCGCCCAGGTGAGCCCCAATTCCCGCAATACGATTCCGGGGCGGGTCTTCTTCACTGTCGACTTCCGCCATCCCGAGGATGCGACGCTCACCGCGATGGACCGGGAGCTGCGCGCCGCCTGCGCCGAGATCGCCAAGGCGATCGGTCTCGAGGTAGAGGTGAAGGAGTTCTGGTATTTCCCGCCGACGCCCTTCGACAAAGCCTGCGTCGCCAGCGTGCGGAGCGCCACCGAGGCGCTGGGCTACCCGCACATGGACATCATCAGCGGCGCCGGCCATGACGCCGTCTACATGGCGCGGGTCGCGCCCACCGCGATGATCTTCGTGCCCTGCGTCGGCGGCATCAGCCACAACGAGATCGAGGACGCCAAGCCCGAGGATCTCGCCATGGGCTGCGCCGTCCTCCTGAACGCGGTGCTGGAGCACGCCAACGCGGAACCGGCGAAGCGCTGATCCCATGCGGCTCGACTGGCCCGGTCTCAAGGACGGCCGCGCCGACGCGCTCGACGGCGCCGAGGTGGAGATCCTCGGCTGGATGGCGCCGGTTGAAGTGGCGGATGTCCACGACTATTTCCTGCTGACGCCGGAGCCGATCTGCTGCATCGGCTGCCTGCCGAGCGACCCCACGGCTTGCCTCGAAATCTTCGCGGAGACGCCGCTGCCGCCGCGCGGCCGGCCGGCGCGCCTCGTCGGGCAACTGCGGCGGCTGGTCGACGATCCCGCCGGCTGGCGCTATCAGCTGCGCGCGGCGCGCCTCGTCGAGGAGAGCGAGCCCGCGGTCGCCGTGACGCGGCGCGGCGTCATCGCCGCCGGCGCCACGCTGGCGCTCGCGGCCTATGCCGGGCCGGGCGCCGCCGCGCAGGCGCAGACAGCCACGGCGGCCCGGGCGCTGGTGGACGCGCATCTCACCGTCGACATCCACAGCCATGCGGGCCGCATCATCAATCCCAATGCTCCGCTCGGCGGCGTCGCCGATCCCATGCGCGAGGGCGGCATGTCCGTCATCTGCCTCGCCATGGTGGCGGACCGTCCGGTGACCAAGGTGGGCGCGGATCGCCGCATCAGCGCGATCCGCCAGCCGGCGCCCGGCGAGCTCTATGCCTGGAGCCAGACCGCCTTCGCCCGCGTGCAGATCCTGGCGCGGAGCGAGAAGCTCGCGGTGGTGACGGACGCGGCGTCGCTGCAGGCGGCGCAGAAGAACGGGCCCGCGGTGGTCGTCGCTGCCGAGGGAGCGGATTTCCTCGACACTTCCGTCGACCGCGTCGAGGAGGCCTATCGGAAATACGGTCTCCGCCACCTGCAGCTCACCCATTACCGCGTCAACGATCTCGGCGACATCCAGACCGAGACGCCGGTGCATGACGGCCTCACCGATTTCGGCGCCGAGGTGATCCGCGCCTGCAACCGGCTCGGCGTCGTCGTCGACGTGGCGCACGGCACCTACGATCTGGTGAAGCGGGCGGCGAAGGTGACGACCAAGCCGCTGGTGCTGTCGCACACCTCGCTGACCGGCAGCCCGCGCCCGCTGACCCGCCTCATCACCTCGGACCATGCGCGCGTCATAGCCGATACCGGCGGCGTGATCGGCATCTGGCCGCCGAGCACCGTCTTCCCCGATCTCGCCGCGATGGCGGTCGGCATCGCCCGCATGGTGGCGGTGGTCGGCGTCGATCATGTCGGGCTCGGCAGCGACATGCTGGGGCTCACCTCGCCCTCGGTCTTCGACAGCTATCGCGACTTGCCGGCGCTGGCGCAGGCGCTGCTGACGGTCGGATTCGGCGCCGACGAGACCGCGAAGATCCTGGGCGGCAACTACGCCCGCGTATTCGCCCAGACCGTCGGCTAAGTCGCGGAGATAGCCGCAAATTTCCTGTGGGTTTGGTGGCGGGACTGCGGCACCGCGCCCATATACAAGGGGCGCCTCCTTGAGGTATTCACCCCCTTTCCTCCCGCCATCTCCGGAGCCTTCGGCGTGACGAGCGATCTGGTCCTGCAGCACGGTCTTGCCTTCTCCGATCTCTACGGACGCGACGGGCTCGCGCGCCTCGATGCGGCTTTCGTCGCGCACCTCGCGGCGGGCCAGGCGGAGCTGCACAACCGGCTGGTGAGCGCCCGGCGCGATCCCGGCGGGCTCGAGGCGAAGGCGCACTCGCAGCTCCTCGTCGATCTGGCACCACATCTGGAAGATTTCGTCGCCGCGCTCTTCGGCATCGCGGCGGAGGTGCGGGAGTTGCAAGGCAGGCATCACGCGCTGGCGCCGCTCTACACGGTGAAGCGCCTCTTCGTGCAGCGCCGCGCGGTGAAGGGCGTGACGCCGGAGCAGGCGGCGGCGCTCGACGGCACCGCGCTGGCGGCGGAGCTGGAGAAATTCCTGGGCGAGCCGCTGACCGAGCAGAGCTACGCCGCGCACGTGGCGCGCTGGACTGAGGCGGAGGCGGAGAACGCCGCCGCCCTCGATCTCGCCGCCCGCTACGGCGCCTGGGCGACGCTGTCGCCGGCGGGGCAGGAGAGGCACGCCAAGGGTGTGCTCTTCAAGGTGCCGCACAAGCTCGATCCCGTGCATCTGGTGCCGGTGGAGACGGTGGTGGAGCAGGGCGTCACCATGCTGCGCCTCGCGCCGCATCATTGGCGCCACCGCGAGGGCTTCAAGCTCACCGATGCCGGCACCGATCTCGTCGGCGCGCTCGACCACGCGAACTACTGCATCTGGTGCCACAACCAGGGCAAGGACAGCTGCTCGCGCGGCCTCAAAGACCGCAAGACCGGCGCCTTCCAGAAGAGCCCGTTCGGCGTGACGCTCGCCGGCTGCCCGCTCGAGGAGAAGATCTCCGAGCTCAACATGGTGAAGGCGGAGGGCTACAGCGTCGGCGCCCTCGCCATCGTCGCCATCGACAATCCGATGATGGCGGCGACCGGCCATCGCATCTGCAACGACTGCATGAAGGCCTGCATCTATCAGAAGCAGGACCCCGTCGACATCCCGCAGATCGAGACGCGCACCCTCAAGGACGTGCTGGGCCTGCCCTGGGGCTTCGAGATCCTGAGCCTGCTGACGCGCTGGAACCCGCTCGACATCCACCGGCCGCTGCCGAAGCCGCCGAGCGGCTACAAGGTGCTGGTGGTGGGGCTGGGGCCCGCCGGCTTCACCCTGGCGCATCACCTGATGAACGACGGCCACACCGTGGTCGGCATCGACGGGCTCAAGATCGAGCCGGTGGATGCCGCGATCTCCGGCATCGATGCCGCCGGCAAGCGCCACGCGTTCCGGCCGATCCGCGACATCGCGGAGATCCGCGAATCCCTCGACGAGCGGGCGATGGCGGGCTTCGGCGGCGTCGCCGAGTACGGCATCACCGTGCGCTGGGACAAGAACTTCCTGAAGCTGGTGCGACTGCTGCTGGAGCGCCGCAGCGAGTTCACCATGTATGGCGGCGTCCGCTTCGGAGGCACGCTCACCGTCGAGAGCGCGTTCGCGGCGGGCTTCGACCACATCGCGCTCTGCGCCGGCGCCGGCAAGCCCACCGTGATCGCGATGAAGAACGGTCTCGCCCGCGGCGTGCGCCAGGCCTCGGATTTTCTGATGGCGCTGCAGCTCACCGGCGCCGCCAAGGCTGACAGCCTCGCCAACCTGCAGGTGCGGCTGCCGGTGGTGGTGATCGGCGGCGGCCTCACCGCCATCGACACGGCGACGGAATCCCTCGCCTATTACATCGTGCAAGTAGAAAAATTCCTGACGCGCTACGAGACGCTGGTCGCCGAGCGCGGCGTCGAGGCGGTGCAGGCGGGCTGGCGCGACGAGGAGCGCGAGATCGCCGAGGAG
>DATKPX010000427.1:0-2284 GCA_035523855.1 Allostellaceae bacterium | reverse complement strand
CGACCGGTATTGAGGCGGTTCAGGAAGGACGGCATCGCCTGCGACGTCGTCAGCATCTGGATCGGCCGCGTCAGGCCGATGTTGTCGGAGACGCCGCCGTCGACGAGCTGGATGTAGGTCTTGGGCGCCGACTTGTCCTGGTTGAGATAGCTCTCCGCTACCGTGCCGCGGCGGAAGCGCGCGAGGTTGCCGGCGCTCGGATAGTCGAGCCCGGCCTGCCGGTCGCCGCTGGTGTCGTTCTCGATCGCGACCGGCCGCGGCGCGCCGTTCACCATCGACCAGCCCCAGCGCTGCGCTTGGGCGGCATTCCGCTGCGCCGCGCAGGGCGCGCGGTTCTCCACCGTGATCGCGGTGAGCGCCACCGGAAACGCCGCCGAGGCTGTCACCGCGTCCGCCACCTTGAACTGCGCGAGATCGCCGCAGATGAGGTCGAACTGGTCCTGGGTGAAAGAGAAGACATGGCCGGCGGTCATGTCGGTGGCGTTCAGCACCACATAGGGCCGCCGCTGGTTGCCGGGCCGGTCGGCATCGAGCATCGCCTGGTAGGTCTGGCCCTTGAAGACCACCTCGTCGAAATACTTCTCCAGGATGTCGATGCGCGGCTGGAACAGCAGGGCGCCGGGATCGCCGAGGCCGCGGGCGATCAGGCGCTGCATCACGTCCTGCTTGAGGAAATCCTGCTCGAGGCTTTGAAGCCCGTCATCGCCGTAGAGGCCGTAATAGGCCGAGGTGACGCTGCCGCCGGAGACCGAGGAGATGACGTCGATCTGGTCGACGAGCCGCACGCGCTCACCGCGCACGGGCAACTCCACCTTGGCGAGGCCGCGCAGCACGCCGTCGGCGAGCGCCGCCGCCCGCGTGCCGCCGCCGGAAAAGGTGAGGATGACCGCGGTGTCGTCGAGCGGCTTCGGCGCCCGCTGGTCGAGCACGTTCGGCCGGTAGCCCTGCTCCTGGCTGATCTCCTTGAGCTCGGGCGTCTGCACGGGATTGGCGCAGGCGCCGAGCAGGGTCAGCGCCATGAGCGGCGCCAGCGCGCCGGGACGGATCCTCATGGTGTCGAGCGGCCGGAGGGCGGACCGGCGGTGGCCGGCGCCGCGGCGACGGCGGGCGCCACAGGCGCGCTGAGGTCGACGAGCTGCGGATCGGTCTTCTTCGGATGGAGGTCGACGGTCACCGTCACCGAGCGCTCGACGCTCATGTCCGGCTTCAGGAGCGCGAAGGTGTCCTGGCCGGTCTCGACCCGGAACGGCGTCCCGACCGCGCCGGCGGGATCGACGAAGTTGCCGTTGACGAAGACATCGCGGCCGCTGTCTGCCGCGGCGCCAACGACCTTGACCCAGCTGAGCGCCATGAACCCCCTCCCCCGAGCGAGCAAGCCTCCGAGCCTAACGCTGTGCGCGAGCAAGGGGTTGTGATATCCGTCACTTCCCTTTCAGGGATCACGCTCCCGCAGGCACACCCAAGGCTCGCATGCCCTACGCCTCGCTCCGCGACTTCATCGCCCGGCTCGAATCCGCCGGCCGGCTCGTGCGCGTCCAGGCGCCGGTCTCGCCCGAGCTGGAGATGACGGAGATCCAGACGCGGTTGCTGGCGGAGGGCGGGCCCGCGGCGCTCTTCGAGCAGGTGGTCGGCGCCGACGGCCGGCGCTATGGCATGCCGGTGCTGGTCAATCTCTTCGGCACGGTGGAGCGCGTCGCCTGGGGCATGGACCGCGAGCCGCATCAGCTGCGCGAGGTCGGCGAGACCCTCGCTTTCCTCAAGCAGCCGGAGCCGCCCGGCGGCTGGCGCGAGGCGCTGGAGATGCTGCCGCTGCTCCGGACCGTGCTGGCGATGAAGCCGCGCACGGTGGCAGCGGCGCCCTGCCAGGAGCTGGTGCTGCGCGGCGGCGAGATCGATCTCGGGCAGTTCCCGATCCAGACCTGCTGGCCGGGCGAGCCGGCGCCGCTCATCACCTGGCCGCTGGTGGTGACCAAGGGGCCGGGTCAAGCGCGCGAGGACGATTTCAATCTCGGCATCTACCGCATGCAGGTGACCGGGCGCGACACCACGCTCATGCGCTGGCTCAAGCATCGCGGCGGCGCGCAGCATCACCAGCGCTGGAGCCAGGCGAAGCGCGAGCCGCTGCCGGCCGCCGCCGTCATCGGCGCCGATCCCGCAACCATCATCGCCGCGGTGACGCCGATCCCCGAGACCTTCTCGGAATATCAATTCGCCGGATTGCTGCGCGGCCGCCGGGTCGAGCTCGTCGATTGCGTGACGCAGCCTTTGAAGGTGCCGGCTCAGG
>DATKPX010000426.1:0-2242 GCA_035523855.1 Allostellaceae bacterium | reverse complement strand
ATGAAGCCGGGCGCCGCTTCCTGGAAGCCCGCCGGCTCCCAGCTCGCCACCGCGACCGGGCCGCGCAGGATCAGCGGCGTGGCGCCGCCCACCGCGAGCCCGAGGCGCTCCTTGCCCTTGCCCTGCTGCAGCAGCGCGAGGCTGCGGTTGAGCCAGCCGTCGCTGAGGCCGCGCTTCACCGCGAAGCCGCTCTCCATCAGGTCCTGCGCGTCGAAGTGGGAGCGCGTGTGGTAGCCGTTGCCGGTGGCATGCACCACCGCGAGCTCGCCCTTGCCGTAATAGGGATGGATCGCCGCCAGCGACGGATGCATCGCGAAGTCGCGGGTGAGCGCGAGGCAGCCGCCGGCCTCGCCCGGCGGCTTCAGCGCCAGGCTGCCGCGCAGCTCGCCGTAGCTGGGATCGCTGAGCGGCGCCACCGCGCCGAGCCCGTCCATGGCGCCGCGCTGCAGCACCACCACCAGCCGGCGGTCGCCCGGGATGGCGGCGAAGACCGCGCCGGGCAGGCCCGCCAGCGCGAAGGTGCCGGCGGCGGCACCGCCCAGCAGTCTCAGCACGTCGCGGCGCGTGGTCATGGCGGTCACCGTCTCTGGAATTGCGGGCTGGCGACAAGCAGCGCGAGGCCGGCGCGGCGGCTGGGCGCGCGGCGCACCGTCTGCTGCACCTCCTCGGGAAGCGCGTCGCCGAAGGCGGTCTCCATCGCCGCCAGCGGATCGGGCTCGTCGGGGAGTCGCTGGGAGAAGACCTGGCACCACTCGGTGCGGCGCAGCACGGTCTCCGGCGAGATCCACTGCGCGGCGACGTCGGGCCAGCCCGCCGGCGAGGGGGCGAAGAACGGCGGCTGGTCCAGGTTCTTCAGCATCTGGAACGCTTGCGCCGGCGGCGGCACGGTGCCGGTGACGCGATAGGCGGCGATCACCAGCTCGGTCGGCGTCCGCACCTTGCCATAGGGCTCGCGCCAGGCGGCGTCCTCGCGCACCACCGCCAGCGTCACCTGGCGCAGATCGCCGCCGCTCTCGCGGAACACCTTGGCGATGCGCTCGACGGCGTCGACCGGCGGCGTGTCGGCGATGAAGTGGCGGGCGAGCTGCGTCGCGACGTGACGGGCGGTCGCGGGATGGGCGGCGACGTCGCGGATCGCGGCGACGCCCTCCTCGACGCCGTTCTCCCGGTAGACGCGGCCCAGCAGCGTCTTCGGGCCAGGCTCGTGAATGTTGGGGCGGAACAGGAAGGCGCCGGGTTGCGGCTCGCCGATGCGGCCGACGCTCCAGCCGGTGAGGATGCGCGCCAGCGCTTCCACATCGGCCTGGGTATAGCCGCCATCGACGCCGAGCGTGTGCAGCTCCAGCAGCTCGCGGCCCAAATTCTCGTTGAGGCCCTTGTCGCGCCGCTGGCCGACGCGGGAGTTGGGCCCGATCGACTGCGCGTTGTCGAGATAGAGCAGCATGGTCGGGTGGCTCGCCACCGCCAGCACCATGTCGGAGAAGCGGCCGGTGACGTGCGGCCGGATCGCCTCGCGCTCGAAGGCGCCGGTGAAGCCGCGCACGAAGGGGCGCTGGCCGGAAACGGTGAAGTGGTTGCTCCAGAACTGGGTGAGCCGCTCGCGCAGCTGCGCGTCGCCCAGGATCGCCGCCCGCATGCGCAGATCGATCTCGCCGAGATAGGTGGCGCGGATGCGCTGCTGCAGCTCCTTCCGCCCCTCCTCGTCCTTCTCCTTGCGGTCCTTGCGCGCCTGCAGCATCAACGCCACGGTCTCATGCGCCGGCGGCAGATTGCCGGGGATCGAGGGCGGATAATGATCGAGCTGCGCCGTCACCCAGCCGCGCGGATCGCCCGATATCGACGCGAGCTCGCCCGGCTTCGGCGCGAAGCCGAAGCGGCTGGCGGCAACGATCGCGGCCATGGTAGTGGCGGGCATTCCGCGCTCCCGGCTGATGCCGACATCATCTCCTGGCCTTGTGATACGCCAAAGGAGGACGCCGGCATCCCCCGGTGTCGCGCCGTGCCGATTAAATGCGCGTTAACCCTGAGGACCGCCGCCCGGGTCGAACGATTTCAATGCCCGAACGGCGAGCCGGGCCGGGGCGAGAGGACAGTATCCCCTCGCCCTGCCGGACTCGATCAAGCGGCGCGGATGTTGGCGAGGAAGCTGTCAACCTCGCCGCGCAGCTTCTCCGCCTGCTGGCTGAGCTCGCCCGAGGCCGTCAGCACCTGGTTCGCCGCCGTGCCGGTCTCGCCCGCCGCC
>DATKPX010000425.1:0-21270 GCA_035523855.1 Allostellaceae bacterium | reverse complement strand
ACATCCTCACCCTCTCTTCGAAAGCTGGTCCGTCTCAGATTTACTCGATGCCGCCCGCGCGGCACAAGGCGAGTGACGATGGCGGCGCCGGCCGCTTGACGGCATCGGGCACGCTCACTACCGTCGCGCGGCACCGATGCTCGGCCTCGTCGCGAGCACGGCAGAAACGGGGGAAACCATGGCGGATCGTCGTCGGATCATCGCGGGTATCGGCATCGCCGCGCTGCTCGCCGCAGCCGGCACCGGAGCGGCGCGCGCCGCCGATGATCAGCTCGTCGTCTACTCCGCCAACGAGAGCATCCTCGACAACCTCGTCTTCGAGGCCTTCAAAAAGGAGACCGGCATCCAGGTGCAGCCGGTGGAAGCCGGCTCCGGCGTGCTGATGAAGCGCATCGCCGCGGAGAAGGACCGGCCGCAGGGCGACATCATCTGGGGCGTCTCGCGCTCGCTGCTGCAGGGCAACGCCGACTATTTCGCGCCCTACCGCTCGAAGAACATCGAGGCGGTGCCGGCGGAATTCCGCGACCCGCAGGACCGCTGGCTCGGCACCAACCTGCATCTGCTGGTGATCCTCGCCAACACCAAGGAAGTGGCCGCGGCGGACCTGCCGAAGTCCTGGGCCGACCTGATGAGCCCGAAATGGACGGGCAAGATCGCCTTCACCGATCCCGCCAACTCCGGCTCCGCCTATACCAACACCACGCTCTGGGTCGATCTCTGGGGCGGCGGCGACAAGGGCTGGGCGGAGGTGACCAAGCTCTACGGCAATCTCAAGGTGCTCAACAAATCCTCGCTGGTGTTCTCCGGCGTCGGCAACGGCGAGTATCCGCTCGGCGTCTCGCTGGAATACGCGGGCTATGTCTGGGCCAACAACGGCGCGCCGATCAAGATCATCTATCCCAGCGACGGCACCGTGGTGCAGATGGAAGGCGTCGCCATCATCAAGGGCGGCCCCAACCTGGAGCCGGCGAAGAAATTCGTCGACTTCGTCTCGCGCAAGGACACGCGCGAGATGATCCTCGCCCATACCTTCCGCCGTCCGGCGCGCCAGGACCTCGATCTCGAGCATCTCCCCGGCGGCCTGCCGCCCCTCGCCAAGGTCGCGCTCGCGAAATACGACGAGGCGCGGTGGACGGAGGCGCGACCCGACGCCATGCAGAAGATCCAGGACGTCGTGCAGAAGACGCGCTGACCTGACCGCGTCGCGAGATTAAATAACTTTCATCAAGACGCGCTTCGTTCCGGGTCGCGGGCAAACGCGCGTTCAACATCTCGTGATATCCGACTCTTTGGGAGAGCATTGCTGCTCTCCGCCATCTTCGCGGCGGGGACGCTGACGCCGGCACGGCGCGCATAACGAGATGCGCGCATGTCAGAATTCTCGTACCGCCCGCATGCAGAGACCGGGGCCGTCAGCTCAGGGCCGCTCAGAGGCGATCCCAAGGCATTGATCGCGGAGGCGCGCGAGCACTGGCGCGCCGGTCGCACCGACGCCGCGGCGGCAATCTACTGGCATCTCATCGCCCACCGCCCCGAGGATCCGGAGCCGCGCTATCTGCTCGGCGCGCTTTGCGAGCGGCTGGATCTGCAGGCAGAGGCCATCGAGCACTTTGCCGTCGCGATCCGGCTGGCGCCGGACAATGCCGCGCTCTTCAATCATCTCGGACGCGCACTGGCGGCAAGTGGGCGCGCCGTCGAGGCTGATCACGCCTTCCGGCGCGCGATCGAGCTCAATCCCGGCTTCGCGGAGGCGCATTTCAACCTGGGCACTCTGGTGCGCCAGGGCGGCAACGGCGCCGAGGCCGTGGCCAGCTACCGGCGCGCCCTCGCGGCCGATCCTCGCGGCATCCACATTCTGATCAATCTCGGCATCACGCTGCAGGAGCTGGGCGCCGCCGAGGAGGCGAGCGCGGCCCTGCAGCAGGCGATCGCGCTCGATCCCCGCTCCTTCGAGGCCCACTACAACCTCGGCGGCGTGCTGGTGGTGCAGCGCCGCCTGGCTGAGGCCGCCACCGCCTACCGGAACGCGGTCGCCCTCAACGCCGGGATGCCATGGGCGCACGTCAATCTCGGCTATGTCCTGCAGGAGCTCCACCAGATCGACGCGGCGATCGCCAGCTACCGCTGCGCCATCGCGCTGGCGCCCGAGCTGGTGCAGGCCTACGTCAACCTCGCCGGCGCGCTCCACGCGCGCCGCGATCTCAGGGGTTCCCTCGATGCGGTCCGCCGCGCGATCGAGCTGGTGCCCGCAGACGCGACGCTGCACGCCAACCTCGCGCAAACCCTCGGCGAGCTCGGCGACCTCGCCGGCGCGGAGTCCGCCTACCAGCGCGCGCTTCAGCTCCAGCCGGGCCTGCCGACCGCCCAGGCGCATCTCTCGATCCTGCTGCAGCAGCTCGACCAGGGCGACGCCGCGCGGCGGCTGCTCGACTACGACCGGCTGCTGCAGCGCCGCAAGCTGGACCGGGTCGAAGGCTGGCCCAGCCTTGCCGCTTTCAACGCCGACCTCGCCCGGGCGATCTACGGGCATCCGACCCTGATGCGCGACCCGCCGGGCAAGGCGACCCAGCACGGCAGCCAGACCCTGGAGATTCTCGACACCGCGGAAGGGCCGATCGCCGCCTTGCGGCAGGAGATCGAAGCCGCCGCCGCACAGTACCTCGCGCAGACGGTGACGACGGCATCCGACGTCTTCGCGCCGCCGCCGGCGCGCTGGAGCCTGCATGGGTGGGGCGTGGTGCTGCGCTCGAGCGGGCATCAGACGCCGCATTTCCATCCCGCCGGCATCGTCAGCGGCGTCTACTACGTGCGCATTCCGGCAGTGGTGCGGAGCGGCGAGGCGGGCGCCGCCGGCTGCATCCGCTTCGGCGAGCCGGAACCGACGCTGATGGCCGCGAGGCGGCCGACGGCGCCGCTCGCCACCACGGTCCGGCCCGAGGAGGGGCTGATGATCCTGTTCCCCTCCTACTTCTGGCATCAGACCATTCCCTTCGAGAGCAGCGAGGATCGCATCTGCGTCGCCTTCGATGTGCTGGCGCAGCCCGCGGGACGCGCCCGCTAAGCCTCGCTGCCACGCCGGGAAAATCCAAAGTCGCGACGCAATGCCCGCTTGAGCGCGGCGGCGAAATAGTGGAAGTGTTGCCGCTCGCATAGGCCGGCGGGGCGCCGCCGGCACGGGGGGGCATCGGTGACACAGCACTCGCACATTTCGCGGTCATGACCGCGATCGCGATCGAGCGCGTCGAGAAACGGTATGGCGCCGTCCACGCGGTCGCCGGCATCTCCTTCGATATCCGCGACGGCGAGTTCTTCACCCTGCTCGGCCCGTCGGGCTGCGGCAAGACCACCTTGCTGCGGATCGTCGCCGGCTTCGCCGATCTCGATGCGGGCGCCATCCGCTTCGGCGGCCGCCGCATCGACACCCTGCCGCCGCACCGGCGCAACACCGGGATGGTGTTCCAGAACTACGCCATCTTCCCCAACCTCACGGTCGCCGGGAACGTCGCCTATGGCCTCAAGGCGCGGCGGGTCTCGCCGGCCGCGATCGCCGAGCGCGTCGGCCGCGCGCTCCGCCTGGTCCAGCTCGATGCCCATGACCAGCGCTGGCCGCATCAGCTCTCCGGCGGCCAGCTGCAGCGCGTCGCCATCGCGCGAGCCCTGGTGATCGAGCCGGAAGTGCTGCTGCTGGACGAGCCGCTCTCCAATCTCGACGCCAAGCTCCGGGTGGAGATGCGCGGCGAGATCCGCCGGCTGCAGCAGCAGCTCGGCATCACTGCCCTCTATGTCACCCACGACCAGGAGGAGGCGCTCGCGATCTCCGACCGCGTCGCGGTGATGCGCGCCGGCACCGTCGAGCAGATCGGCGCACCGGCGGAGATCTATACCCATCCCGCCACCCCCTTCGTGGCGGAATTCATGGGCACTACCAATCTCCTCGCCGGCACCGTCGCGGCCAGCGGCGGAAACCAGCTGCGGATCTCGGTCGGCGGCATCGAGATACTGGCGCCGGGCGAGCACCGGACGGGCACGCCGGTATCGCTGTCGCTGCGGCCGGAGGCTTTCCGCCTTCTCGGAACCGGCGCACCGGCACCCGCCGGCTGGGCAAGGCTGAACGCGACGGTGCGGCAGGTCGAGTTCCTGGGCGCTCTCACCCGCGTCGATCTCGCCGCCGGCGAGGTGCCGCTGCGCCTGGCGCTGCTCGACCAGCCGGGCGAGGCCGCCCAGCCGGGGCGCGCGGTCGCCCTCGCCTATGATCCCGCGCGGGTCGCGGTCTTCGCCCGGCCATGATCGCGCTCCGGCCGCGCGCCGCCTTTCCGCTGGCGATCACGCTGCTCGCCTTCCTGTTCCTCGGCCTGTTCCTGCTCTATCCGGTGCTCTCCGTGCTGGCGGTGAGCTTCCTCGACAAGGCCGGGCATCTCACCCTCGCCAACTACGTGAACATCCTCGGGCGCAGCTTCTATCAGCAGAGCCTCTGGAACAGCCTCTGGATCGGCGCGCTGGCGACGCTCGCCACCACGGCGCTGGGCGTGCCGCTCGCCTTCTGCCTGGCGCGGCTGCCGGTGCCCGGCAAATCCGCGATCCTCGTGCTGGCGGCGCTGCCGCTGGTGCTGCCCTCCTTCGTCGGCGCCTACGCGCTGGTGCTGCTGTTCGGCCGCGCCGGGGTGGTGACGCATATCCTCCGCGACCTCGGCATTCCCTTCGGCTCGATCTACGGCACGCCGGGCCTCGTCTGGGTCTATACCCTGACGCTCTATCCCTATGTGCTGCTGCCGACGCTCGCCGCCTTCAAGGCGGTGGACGTCTCGATCGAGGAGGCCGGGCTCAATCTCGGCGCCTCGCGCTGGCGGGCGTTCTGGACCGTCATCCTGCCGGTGGTGCTGCCCTCCGTCCTCTCGGGCGCGCTGCTGGTGCTGATGGAGACGCTGGAGAATTTCGGCGTTCCCTTCGTCCTCGCCGAGGACAAGCCGATCCTCGCGGTGGAAGCCTATAAGCTCTTCGCCGGCGAGGTCGCCACCAACTCCGCCTCGGCGGGCGTGCTGGCGGTGCTGCTGGTGGTCTGCACCAGCACCGCCCTGCTGCTGCAGCGGCACTATCTGAAGCGCCGCCGCTTCGCCACCGGCGCCCGCGCCGCCCCGCCGGAGCTCCGGATCGGCTTCGGCCTCAGGCTGCTGGCGACGCTCTTCTGCTGGGGGGTGGTGCTGGCGGCGCTGGTGCCGTTCTTCGCCGTGCTGGTGATCTCGTTCCTGGAGTACCGCGGGCCAGTGCTGCACGGCCATTTCAGCCTCGGCAATTTCGCCGACCTGCTGCACCGCTCGTCGCGGCCGCTGCTCAACACCGTGGGCCTCGCCACCGCCGCGGCCCTGGGCGCGGCGGCGATGGGGGTTCCCATCGGCTACGTGCTCACCCGCTTCCGCTCCGGCATCTCCGACATCCTCGATGTCGTCGCCATGATGCCCTTCGCCATCGCCGGCACCGTGCTCGGCATCGGCCTCGTCGTCGCCTACAACAGCGGCTTCCTCATTCTCACCGGCGGGCCGCTCATCATCGTCATCGCCTATATGGTGCGGAAGCTGCCCTTCAACGTGCGCGCTTCCAGCGCCATCCTGCACCAGCTCGACCCCAGCCTGGAGGAGGCGTCGATCAACCTCGGCGTCTCGCCGGCGCGCACCTTCTTCCAGCTCACCGTGCCGATGATGCTGGGCGGCATCGTCGGCGGCATGGTGCTGACCTGGGTCACCGTCGCCTCGGAGCTGAGCTCGACGGTGATCCTCTACAGCGGCCCCTGGGCCACCATGACGGTGGTGATGTTCCAGGCGCTGGAAGGCACCGGGGCGGGGGTTGCCGCGGCGGCGGCGGCCGTGCTCATCTTGGCGACCGTGGTGCCGCTGCTGCTGGTCTATCGCCTGCTGCGCCGCCACGAGCTTGCGGTGATGTGATCTCAGAGGAATAGCGATGAATTCGATCGATCTCGGCAGCGACACCGTCACCCGGCCGACGGAGAAGATGCTGGAGCGCATGCGTCACGCCGAGCTCGGCGACGACGGGCGCGAGGGGGACCCGACCATCCGGGCCCTCGAGACCCTCGCCGCCAAGACCCTCGGCAAGGAGGCGGCGGTCTTCGTGCCCAGCGGGACCATGGCGAACCTGGTGGCGCTCCTCGCCCATACCGGCCGCGGCGGCGAGCTCTTGAGCGATCCCGGCACGCACATCTTCCGCTCCGAGATGGGCGGTGTCGCCGGCCTCGCCAGCCTCTTCCACCGCACCATCCCGGCGCGGCGCGGCGTCATGGACCTGGACGCGCTGCGCGAGGCGATCAAGCCCAGCCTGACGCCGCGCAATCTCGCCACCGCCCTCATCGTCATGGAGACCACCCACAACGATGCCGGCGGCGCGGTGCTGCCGCTCGACTACATGGCGGCGGTGCACGGGCTCGCCCAGGACCACGGCATTCCCGTCCACATCGACGGCGCCCGCGTCTTCAACGCCGCGGTGGCGCTGGGCGTGCCGGCGGCGAAGGTGGTCGCCCATGGCGAGAGCGTCAGCTTCTGCATCTCCAAGGGGCTCAGCGCGCCGGTGGGCTCGCTCCTCTGCGGCAGCGCCGGGTTCATCACCCGGGCGCGCGCCTTCCGCCGCATGGTCGGCGGCAATCTGCGCCAGGGCGGCGTCATCGCCGCCGCCGGCATCGTGGCGCTGGAGGAGATGGTGGAGCGCCTCGCCGAGGATCACGCCCGGGCGAGGCGGCTCGCCGAGGGCCTGGCCAAGGTGCATCCGAGCCTGCTCGATCCGCGGCTGGTCGAGACCAACATCGTCCGGCTGGATTTCACCGGCAGCGGCCGTCGCGCCGAGCCCTGGGTCGAAGCGCTCAAGAGCAAGGGCGTGGTCGCCGGCGTCTGGGCCCCATGGCAGATCCGCATGGTGACCCATCGTCACATCACCGATGCCGATGTCGACCGGGTGATCGCGGCGGTCAGGGAGCTCTGGCCGAAATAGCCGCCGCTTCATTGCGCGGATTTTATCTTCCGGCGGCGGAAGCGCGCTCTACACGACAATTTGACGCGCCGTTGCGGCATCAAACGTTTATTGCGTACGCAAGTGATATGCTATGGTGAATCCTCGAAGCGTGCAGGATTTTTGCCGGACATGGCATCGGGGCGAGCTTCCCCGTGCCGCTGTAGGCAGACGTTAATGATCTCATTTGTAAGATCGCGGCGGTTGTCGAGCCCACGATCTCATCCAGGGATGCCCGCGTTGAAAGTCGTCAGTTGGAATTTGCTGCGCCTCACTGGCGCGGCCGTCGAAGACGTCGTTCTGTTGATCGATCGCGAGCGGCCGGATTTGCTGCTCATGCAGGAAGCCACCAAGGAGATGGAGCGCCTGCCGAACCTCGCCGGCGGCCATTTCCACTGGGAGCCGCTGCCCGGCCGCATCCACGGCCTTGCCGCCTGGAGCCCGTTTCCGCTGCCGCCGCCGGTGGTGCTGCCGCTGCCGATCTCGCGCATGCCCGGCCGCCTGCCGCGCCGGATCGCGCAGCTCATCCGCATCGGCGACATCACCTTCGCGAACGTGCATCTCTCGCACGGCCAGCTCCTCAACCGCCGCCAGCTCCTGCGGATCGCCCGCTCGCTGCAGGGACCCGCGGCGGTCATCGGCGACTACAACGCCGTGGGCCCGACCCTGCTGCCGGGATTCAAGGACGTCGGTCCGCGCGAGCCGACCCATGTGGCGCGCAACATCGTTCCCGTGCGGCTCGACCGCTGCCTCGTGCGCGGCCTGAACTGCGCCGGCGCCCGGGCGCTGGAGCGCGGTGCCTCCGACCACCGCCCGATCGCCATCGACCTGCGGGCGGCCTGAGCCGAAGCGCCCGCCCGCGCCGGGCCGGCGCGGACCGATCTTGATCATTCCGCCGATGGGAGTCAGGCTCTCCGGATAAGGAGCCTGCCGTACCCCATGGGCGCTTGCAGCCGATTCCCGGCCGAGCGGCGCGCGGCGCGCAGTCCACGCTGGATCGCGCTGCTGCTGCTGTTGCTGTCGCTGCTGCCGGCGAGCGCCGGCGCCAGCCCGGCGGACGAGCATCCCTTCGTAACCAGGCCGATCTGGATCTACGACAACTGGTCCGCCTATGACGAGCTCTCCGACGCCGTCCCGCTGACCGAGGATCTGGCGATGCGCGAGCTGGCGGAGATCGTACGGCTGCGCAAGCTCGGCGTGGAGTTCGACTACTACCTCATGGACGCGTTCTGGTACGCGCCTGACGGCGGCTACCGCGACTGGCGGAAGGAAAGCTGGCCCGAGGGCCCCGACCGCTGGATCGAGGCCTGCCTCGCGAACGGCATCAAGCCCGGCCTCTGGTTCGGCACTAACAGCCTGCTGCAGATGAACGCCGCATCGCGCTGGCATGACAGCCTGATCACCAATGGCGGCGCGATGGCGCTCTACGGCGGCGGCTTCCTGCCCGATTTCATGGACACGCTGCAGGGCTGGTACGATCGCGGCGTCCGCCTGTTCAAGCTCGACTTCGCGAATTTCGATGCCGCCGTCGCCGGCGACGAGCGGCATCTCGCGCCGGCGGAGATCCGCCGGCGCAACGAGAACGCCCTCTACGACGCGCTGGCGGCCTTCCGCCGCCGCAATCCCGACGTGGTGCTGGTGGCGTTCAACGGCTTCGGCGGCGATCTCGGCTCGACCGACGCGCCGCTGCCGTTCCGCGAGCCGGTCGACCTCGCCTGGCTCAAGGTATTCGACTCCCTTTACTCCGGCGATCCTCGGCCGTCGGATCTGCCGCAGATGAACTTCTGGCGCTCCGTCGATCTCTACAGCGACCACATGGTGGATCGCTTCCACGCCAGCGGCGTCCCCCTGCCCCGGCTCGATTCCATCGCCGTCATGATCGGCAATACCGGCACCAACTATCGCCGGAAGCTGCACGCCTGGCAGGGCAGCATGCTGCTGATGATGGCGCGCGGCGGCTGGGTCAACACGGTGCACGGCGAGCTGGAGCGGCTCGACAGCGATCAGGCGCGCTGGCTCGCCCGCGCCCAGGCGCTTTATCAGGAGCTGAAGCAGAACGGCCGCACCCGAAGCTTCGGCGGCGTTCCCGGCGAGGGCGCGCCCTACGGCTATGTGACCGGCAATGCCGATGGCGCCGTCTATACGGTGGTGAACCCGGCGGAGAGCATCTCCCTCGTCCCGCTCGGCCGCGGCGCCACGGAGGGACGGATCCTTTTCCGCGATGCCGGATACGAGCCGGTACTGGAGGGCGGCGCCATCCGCCTGGGTCCGGAGCAGCTCGCGCTGGTGGGGACCGGCCGCTACGCCGACCCGGCCTACGATCTCGGCGTGCAGACGGATGTGGTGATCCCGCGCCGGATCGCGCCGCTCGGGATCAATTTCAGCTTCGACGAGACGACGGGCGCCCTGGCGGCGATGGTGATGCCGCCGGTGAGCGGCGACCTCCGCGTCATCCTGCAGCAGCGCGACCTCGAGGGCATGGCCCTCAGGACCTCCGGCGGCGCGCCGCCCGATGGCGTCCGCATGGGCCATATCCTCACCATCAAGGCCGCGCAGGGCGGCAAGCCCCTTCCCGTCGAGGTCCGCTACGATCGGATGATCTGGAGCGGTCTCTCCTGGGCGGCGGGCGAGATCCGCCACGGCGCCATGGAGCCCGGCGAGCCGATCGAGATCCGGCTCTCCTCCACCGAGACCGATCCCTCGGCGCGACTGGCGGGGCAGATCTTCGTCATCGAGTATTAGGAACGGCAGGCGGCGCGCTTACTTGCCGCGCCGCTGCCGCTTGCGGAAAGCCGCCTTCTTCCTCCTGTTGCCGCAGCGGCTCATCGAGCACCAGCGGCGCCGGCCGGGCCGCGAGGCGTCGACGAACAGCACCGAGCAGGTGCTCTCCGCGCATTCCCGCATGCGCGCGAGGTCAGGACCCGACAGCAGGTCGATGGCGTCCCGCGCGACGGTGGCGAGCGCTGCCGCGAGCGGATCGCCGGCGATCCAGGCGACGGCGCGACCGTTCGGCGCCAGGCGCGGCGCCGGCGCCGGGCGCGCCGCCCAGCCATTGATCTTCTCCACATCCTGCGCCCGCGGCACGTTCCCGCCGCGCACCGCGGCGATCGTCCGATAGACCGCTTCCCGCAGCGCTCGCGCCTCCTCGAGCTGGCGCGGCCGGACCGGCGGCGGCGCCGGCAGCAGCCCGGCCTCGACGCACCATCGCGCCAGCGCCGCCGCGTCGCGCCAGCGGTCGAAGGCTTGCCCCATCCGGTTGCCGACGGTGGCGACGAAATTCAGGCAAGGCCGGCCGGTCTCGAAATGGAACGCCCAGTCGCTCTCGGGCAGGTCGGTGGGCGCAGTCGTCTCGGTCATGGAACTTGTTTAACTGGTTCCGCGATGATATACAAGGAACCTCTCATACGGGTTCCATCACGCGGAGGCGGCGATGTTCGAGGGCTTTGAGCGCAGGCGGATCGCGATCGGCGACACCGAGCTGAACCTGGTCACCGGCGGCGAGGGCCCGCCGCTGCTGCTGCTGCACGGCTTTCCCCAGACGAAGGCGATCTGGCACCGGATCGCGCCGAGCCTGGCGCGGAAATTCACCCTGGTGATACCGGACCTGCCCGGTTACGGCGCCAGCAAGGGACCGGTGCCCGACGCCGGCAACGTCAATTATTCGAAGCGCCACACCGCCGGGATCATGGTGAAGCTGATGTCGGCGCTCGGCCACCAGAAGTTCCTGCTCGCCGGGCACGATCGCGGCGGCCGCGTGGGCTATCGTCTCGTGCTCGATCATCCCGAGCGCGTCATCGCCTTCGCGCCGCTCGACATCGTGCCGACGCTCCACGCCTGGGAAGGCATGGACTGGAAGCGGGCGCTCAACGAGTACCACTGGCTCTTCCTGGCGCAGCCCTCGCCGCTCGCCGAGCACATGATCGGCAAGGATCCCGACTTCTACATCAACCACCTGCTGAACCGCTGGGCCGGCAGGCGGGACGCGCTGGCGCCGGCGGCCGTCGAGGACTATGTGCGGGCCTTCCGCCAGCCTTCGGTGATCGCAGCCACTTGCGCCGATTATCGGGCCGGCGCCAGCCTCGACGCCGAGCACGACAAGGCCGATCGCGACGCCGGCAAGCGCATCGGCTGTCCGGTGATGGTGATCTGGGGCCGCGGCTATCTCGCGAAGAAGTCTTCCTCGCCGCTTGCGGCGTGGCAGCTCTGGGCCAAGGAGGCGAGCGAGACGGTGCTGGAGTGCGGGCACTTCGTTGCCGAGGAGGAGCCCGAGGCCTGCGCCGAGGCCCTGCTGCGGTTCTTCAGCGGACGGGCCTGAAGCACTCTCTGCCGAAAACCGGTGCGGCGCAGAAAATGCGACAAGACCGACAAATCCAGCGCGGGCCGGCGCCTCAGTCGACCGGCGCCGGGGCCCGCGTGGCGGGCTTCCCCTGCTGCTCCAGTTTTCCGCGCTCGACCATCGGGCTCCAGACCAGCGCCGCGAAGATCGCCAGCGAGATGATGGCGAGGACGACGGTCCAGGCGATCGATGCGCCCTTGGCGCTGACGGTGGCCTGATCCGGGATCAATCCGAGCATCGGATCAAAATCCGCGTAAATCTTGTCGGGCTGCTGATGCATGGTCGTCCTCTCCTCCACTTCAGTGTCCATCACGTGCCCAGCGCGGCGGCAAACAGCACCGCGGATTCCGGCGAGCAGGTCGCGACGAGCAGCGCGATCGCCAGGCCGAGCGCCGCGCCGGCGGCGATGACGAGCCAATCGGTCGGACCGTGCGGCGGTTGCGGCGCGGGAACGCCGTCGCGCGCGGAATTGCGGGTGATCTCCATCTGCACACTCCCCCCCTTCATCTGCGCACTCCCCCTTCGTCGCCGGGATCGAGCCTCCGGGATCGGCTCCGCGACGCGCCGATCCGAGGTACGGGATGACGAGGGAATGAGCTGTGACCGGGCTCACAGGCGGCGGCCACAACTCCGTGATGATCGGGTGATCAATTCAATTTGGAATAAGCAGGCCGTCTCCGCCGCCGCGTCTGCGCTCCTCGAGCGGCGCGATAACATCCTGGCAGCGCTTGGGAATGCGGCGGCCAATGGCGGATCGCGCGCGGCACGAGCCGGCGGTTTTGCCACGGAGGGGCTGGCCTCGGATGCCTCCGACCGTATACAAACGGTGGGGCGCCAACGGGAGGACGGAAACGGTCATGACGGAACGCAGTTGCGACGTGCTGGTGGTCGGCGGCGGCAATGCCGCGCTCAACGCGGCGCTGGCGGCACGGGAGCGCGGTGCTTCCGTCCTGGTGCTGGAGCGCGCGCCGGAGGACGAGCGCGGCGGCAACAGCCGCTTCACCGCCGGCGCCATCCGCGTCGTCTACAACGGTCTCGACGATCTCGTGCAGCTGATGCCCGACCTCACCGAGGAGGAGCGGCGCAACACCGATTTCGGCACCTACAGCCAGGACCAGTTCTTCGACGATCTCGGCCGGGTGACGCAGTACCGCGCCAACCCCGACATGGCGGAGATCCTGATCACCCGCAGCTTCGACACGCTGCTGTGGATGCGCAGCAAGGGCATCCGCTTCATGCCGATGTACGGCCGCCAGGCCTTCAAGGTCGGCGGCAAGATGAAGTTCTGGGGCGGCCTCACCGTCGAGGCCTATGGCGGCGGGCCGGGCCTGATCGAGATGCTGCACAAGTCGGTGGAGAAGTACGGCATCGAGGTGATGTACGGCACCCGCGCGCTGTCGCTGCTCACCGACGAGCGCGGCGTCTGGGGGGCGCGGGTGCGCCAGGGCCGGCATGACTTCGAGATCGAGGCCAAGGCGGTCGTGCTCGCCTGCGGCGGCTTCGAATCCAACAGCGAATGGCGGACGCGCTACCTGGGTCCGGGATGGGATCTCGCCAAGGTGCGCGGCACCCGCTTCAACACCGGCGACGGCATCCAGATGGCGCTGGCGATCGGCGCCATGCCCTATGGCAACTGGTCCGGCTGTCACGCGGTCGGCTGGGACCGCAACGCGCCGGAATTCGGCGATCTCGCCGTCGGCGACAATTTCCAGAAGCATTCCTACCCCTTCGGCATCATGGTCAATGCCACGGGCGAGCGCTTCGTCGACGAGGGCGCGGATTTCCGCAATTACACCTATGCCAAATACGGCCGCGTCATCCTGGAGCAGCCGCAGCAGTTCGCCTGGCAGGTCTTCGACAGCAAGGTGCTGCATCTGCTGCGCGACGAGTACCGCATCCGCCAGGTGACAAAGGCGAAGGCGGACACGCTGGAGGAGCTGGCGCAGAAGCTGGAGGGCGTCGATCCCCAGGCCTTTCTCAAGACGGTCGCGGAGTACAACAAGGCCGTCCAGACGGAGGTGCCCTTCAATCCCACCGTGAAGGACGGCCGCGGCACCACCGGCCTCGCGGTGCCGAAATCGAACTGGGCGAACCTCCTCGATACGCCGCCCTATGAGGCCTACGCGGTCACCTGCGGTCTCACCTTCACCTTCGGCGGCCTGAAGATCGATACCGAGGGACGCGTCATCGACACCGAGGGCACGGCGATCCCCGGCCTGTTCGCCGCCGGCGAGCTGGTGGGCGGACTGTTCTATTTCAACTATCCGGGCGGCACCGGCCTGCTCGCCGGCTCCGTCTTCGGCAAGATCGCGGGGACATCCGCCGGCGCCGCCGCCGCCACGAATACCTGACCCGCGGGGGCTCGGCTTGCGCGCGCGGCCCCGCCCCTTATGATCCGCTGATCAGCCGACCAATCCGCGACGGAGGAGAACGCCCATGGGCAAGATGATCGAGTTGACCGCGTCCGACGGTCACAAGTTCGGCGCCTACCGCGCCGATCCCGCCGGCAAGGCGAAGGGCGCGCTGGTGGTGATCCAGGAGATCTTCGGCGTCAATCATCACATGAGGCATGTCACCGACGATTTCGCCGCCAGGGGCTATGCCGCGATCTGCCCCGCCGTCTTCGACCGCACCAAGCGCAACGTCGAGCTCGGCTATGACCAGGCGTCGATTGCCGAGGGCCGCGAGATCCGCGGCAAGGTCGGCGACGAGGGACCGCTCAGGGATATCCAGGCCGCGATCGACGCGGTGAAGGACGTCGGCAAGACCGGCGTCGTCGGGTATTGCTGGGGCGGCTATCTCGCCTTCCTTTCCGCCACCCGGCTCACCGGCATCTCGGCGGCGGTGGGGTATTACGGCGGCGGCATCGCCAACGTCGCGAGCGAGAAGCCGAAAGTGCCGACCATCCTGCATTTCGGCGACAAGGATCAGAGCATCCCCATGAGCGACGTCGAGAAGGTGCAGGCGGCGCGCAAGGACGTCACCATCTACATCTACTCCGCCGGCCACGGCTTCAGCTGCGACGAGCGCGGCAGCTTCGATGCGGCGGCGACGAAGACCGCCCTCGAGCGCACGCTCGCCTTCTTCCAGCAGCACATCGGCTAGCGCCGCCCTCCCATGCGCGTTCGTCTCGCCGCCGCGGAGCAGGCGCTCCTCGAGGGTGCTCACGGGCCCGCGGCGGCGATGGCGATGCGCATCGTCAGCGAGGCGGCGCGCCTCATGGGCGCGACTTCTCTGGTGCCGGTCGAGAGCGCGCATCTCGATGGCTGCCTCTATCACGGCGACAGCGGCGTCCATTTCGCCGAGCGGATCGTCGAGCTCGGCGGCAAGGTGGCGGTGCCGACGACGCTCAACGTCGGCGCCCTCGATTTCCACCATCCCGGCCGGGTGAAGTTCGATCCCGCGACCGCCGAGATGGCGCGCCGCCTGATGCTGGCCTCGGAAGCGGTGGGCGCGCGCGCCACCTGGACCTGCGCACCCTACCAGGCCGGTCACCGGCCGCGCCTCGGCGCCCACGTCGCCTGGGGCGAATCGAACGCGGTCTGCTTCGTCAACTCGGTGCTGGGCGCGCGCAGCAACCGCCTCGGCGATTTCCTCGATCTCTGCTGCGCGATCACCGCCCGCGCGCCCTGCTACGGTCTGCACCTCGACGAAGCCAGGCGCGCCACGCTCGTGCTGGACGCGCGCGACCTCTCTGCCGAGCTGCGCAGCCTCGATGCCTTCTATCCCGTGCTGGGCGCGGTGCTCGGCAGCGAGGCGGGCTCGGCGGTGGCGGCGGTGCTCGGCGTGCCCAAGGGCACCGACGAGGACCGCCTCAAGGCGCTGGGCGCCGCCGCCGCCTCGACCGGCGCGGTGGGACTGTTCCACGCCGTCGGCGTGACGCCGGAGGCACCCGATCTCGATGCCGTGCTGGGCGGCGTGCCGGCGGCGCGCACGACCACAATCACGCCCGCGATGCTGCGCGCGGCCCGCGACCGGCTCTCGACGGCGGCGACCGCGGACCGGATCGACGCGGTGGCGGTCGGCAGCCCGCATTTCTCCGCGGCGGAGTTCCGCGCCCTCGCCGCCCTCGCCCGCGGCCAGCGCTTCCGCGTGCCGTTCTACGCCTGCACCGGCCGCGCCCAGCTCGCGGAGATCGAGCGCGAAGGGCTGCTGGCGCCGCTGAAGGGCGCCGGTGTCGAGATCATCCTCGACACCTGCGTGGTGGTGGCGCCGATCCTGCCGCCGGAGGCGGGCGTGCTGATGACGAATTCCGGCAAGTTCGCCTTCTATGCCCCGGCCAATACCGGCTTCGCCACGGTCTATGGCAGCCTCGCGGACTGCGTCGCCTCGGCGGCGGCGGGACGCGTCAAGCGGGACGAGCGGCTGTGGTCGTGAAGGGCCGCGTCCTCGTCGAGGGCAGCGCGGAGGGTCCGCTGCTCCGGCTCACCGCGCCGCTCAGCTTCTGGGGCGGCGTCGATCCCAAGACTGGCCGCATCAGCGACCCGCGCCATCCCCAGCACGGCGCCGACGTCGCCGGCACGGTGCTGGCGGTGCCGGTGCCGCGCGGCTCCAGCTCCTCGAGCGCCATCATGCTGGAGCTGATCGCCCGCGGCATCGCGCCCGCGGCGCTGCTGCTCGGCGAGGCCGACGCGATCCTGGCGCTCGGCATCGTCGTCGCCGGCGAGATGGGACACCGGACCTTGCCGGCGCTGCAGATCGGAGCAGAGGAGCTCGCAGCCCTGCCGCAGTGCCGGATCAAGGTCGCCGCCGACGGCACCGTCACCGCCCTCCCCTGATCGACGCCCATGCGCCGTCTGCTCAACGCCGCTCTCCTTGCCTGCGCGCTTGCCCCGACCGCGGCGCCCGCGCAGCCGGCAGCACCAGGCCCTTCGGCACCCCTCGCCTTCACCTGTCCGCCCAAGGGCACCGTCGTGCGCTTCGATACCGGCGCCATCCTCACCTTCGGCGCCGCCGACGGGTTTCGCTGCGCCTACACCGACAATTACGGGCGAAAGGGCGAGAAGGTGGCGGGCTTCGCTGACGATGCCAGGCTGCTCGATATGGGACTGGCCAGGCTCTGGCCGCTGACGATCGGCGGCGAGCAGAAATTCGATGCCGTTCTGCCTTTCAGCTCCTCCTCCACCGGCAAGGTCGTAACCCGGGAGCGCTATTCGGTGCTCCGCCGGGAGACCGTCACCGTTCCCGCCGGCACCTTCAACACGGTGCTGGTGGAGTGGGAGGAATACAGCAACACCGACGGCGGCATCTATGACGGCCATCGCCTGTTCTGGTACGCGCCGGAGCTCGGCATCGCCGTCAAGTCGACGGTCAGGATCATGACGTCCTATTCCGGACGGGTGGATCACATGACCTTCGTCGGCAGCAGCCCCGTGGTCGGCGATTACCAGGCCATCCGCATCACGAGGCCCGGCTCCTAGGCCGCCGCTGCTGGCCATAGGTGCGGAATTTCTCGATCACGCGCGCCATCTCGGCGCGATCGAGCAGCGGCGGCACGCCGATCTGCAGCGCGCGCCAGTACATGGCGGCGAGCGTCTCCACCTCCACCGCCAGCGCCAGCGCCTGATCGAGGGTGGCTCCGACGGCGATCATGCCGTGATGGGCCAGCAGGCAGGCCTTGCGCCCCGCGAGCGCCGCCACCGCGTTCTTCGACAGTTCCTCGGTGCCGAAAGTGGCATAGGGCGCGCAGCGGATGCTGTCGCCGCCCGCCACCGCCACCATGTAGTGGAAGGGCGGGATCTCCCGCCGCAGGCAGGCGAGCGTGGTGGCGAACACGGCGTGGGTATGGACGATCGCGTTCACCTCCGGCCGCGCCGCCAGGATGTCGCGGTGAAAGCGCCACTCGGAGGACGGCAGCCGCTTGCCCCGATGGGCGCCCTTGAAATCCATCGCCACGATGTCGGCAGGCTTCAGCGCGTCATAGGGCATGCCGGTGGGTGTCACCAGGAATCCCCTGGGGATACGCGCGCTCAGGTTGCCGGACTTGCCCTGGTTGATGCCGACTTCGTTCATGCGGCAGGCCGCCGCGATGATCGCCTTGCGCAGCTGCGCCTCAGCGGCCGCCTGCGCCATCACTCGCCGGCGAGGCGGGAGCGCCGCTCGGGAAAGAGCGCCAGCAGCCCGTCGCGGGATGCCGGTGCGACGCCGCGCTCGGTGATGAGGCCGGTCACCAGGCGCGCCGGCGTCACGTCGAAGGCGGGGTTCGCGGCGCGGCTCCCTTCCGGCGGCAGGCGGACGCGGGCGATGCCGCCGTCGGCGAGGCGGCCGGCGATCTCCGTCACCTCGCTCTCCGCGCGCTCCTCGATCGGGATCGCGCGCCCGTCCTCGATGGTCCAGTCGATGGTGGAGCTGGGCAGCGCCACGTAGAACGGCACGCCGTTGTCATGGGCGGCGAGCGCCTTCAGATAGGTCCCGATCTTGTTGGCGACGTCGCCCGCCGCGGTGGTGCGGTCGGTGCCGACGATGCAGAGATCGACGCGGCCGTGCTGCATCAGGTGCCCGCCGGCGTTGTCGGCGATCACCGTATGCGGCACGCCGTGCTGCAGCAGCTCCCAGGCGGTGAGGCTGGCGCCCTGGTTGCGCGGTCGCGTCTCGTCGACCCAGACATGGACGGGAATGCCGCGGTCATGCGCCAGGAAGATCGGCGCCAGCGCGGTGCCCCAGTCGACGGTGGCGAGCCAGCCGGCATTGCAGTGGGTGAGGATGTTGACGCGGTCGGCGCCGGCATTCCGCGAGCGCGCCGCCTCGATCAGCGGCAGCCCGTGCGCCGCCAGGCCACGGTTGACGGCGACGTCCGCATCGGCGATCTCGCCGGCGCGCGCAAAGGCGGCGGCGGCGCGCTCCGCCGGCGGCAGCGGCGCCAGATGGCTCCGCATTTCCTCCAGCGCCCAGCGCAGGTTGACCGCCGTCGGCCGGGTCGCCGCCAGCCGCGCGATCGCGGCGGCGAGGTTGGCGTCGCCGGGATCGCGCGCCAGAGCCAGCGCCATGCCATAGGCCGCCGAGGCGCCGATCAGCGGCGCGCCGCGCACCTGCATGGTGCGGATGGCGTCCGCCATCGCCGCGACGCTCGTCAGCGTCCGGATCAGCAGCTCATGCGGCAGGCGCGTCTGGTCGATGATGCCGACGGTCATGCCGTCGACTTCGACCCAGATGCTGCGCATCGGCTTGCCCGCGACCTTCATGCCGGGATAGGGACACGAGTCCGGGCGATTGGCAACCCCGTCGCAAGGACGCCGCAGACCATATCCCGAGTTCGTGTCATAGTTACATTGTCGTGACGCCGTCCACGCCGGTCGCGGGAGGCTCGAACCCCATGCGCCCCATGCTGGTTGCCGCCGTCGCAGCCGTCCTGCTGCCGATGATCGCTCCCGCGGCGCGCGCGGAGACGGTCGACCTGCAGCTCGTGCTCGCCGCCGACGTCTCCATCAGCGTCGACAACAGCGAATTCGAGCTGCAGCGCGAGGGCTATGCGGCGGCGATCACCAGCCCGCCGGTGCTGGAGGCGATCCGGCGCGGGCCCAACCACGCGATCGCGATCTGCTTCGTCGAATGGTCCGGACCGACCTCGCAGCAGCTGGTGATCGACTGGATGGTGATCCGCGACGGCGAGGTGGCGAAGCTCTTCGCCGACGCGCTCCGCTCGGCGCCGCGGTCCTTCGCGGGCGCCACCGCCATCGGCGCCGGGATCGATTTCGCCATGGCGCAATTCGCCCGCAGCGGCGTCGACGGCCCGCGCCGCGTGATCGACGTCTCCGGCGACGGCGACAACAACAGCGGCAAGCCGGTGGAATACGCCCGCGACGCGGCGATCAAGGCCAAGGTCACCATCAACGGTCTCGCCATCGTCAACGAGCATCCCGCCGCCGGATTCATCGGCCATGTCCAGCCGGAAGGCGGCATCGGCAACTATTATCGGACCCGCGTCGCCGGCGGGCCGGATTCCTTCGTGATCGAGATCGACAATTTCGCCGACTTCTCCGCGGCGATGACGCGCAAGCTGGTGGCGGAGATCGCCGCCGGCAAGAGCTCTGTCGATCTCGCCGGCCGCTAGCGCCGCAGCACTCTCCCGGCGACCGCATCGAGGTGCAGCATCACCGCCGGATCGCGGGCTTCCGGCGCGGTGATGAGCGCGTATTCGAGCGCGCGGTCGCAGCCGGCCGGGCAGGTCGCGCGGGCGGCGGCGAGGCGCGGCACCGCCGCCTTCACCAGGGCGCGCGCCTTATCCGCGTTGCCCAGCAGGCACTGCACCACCGCCTCGACGGTGACGTGGTCATGGTCCGGGTGCCAGCAGTCGAAATCCGTCACCATGGCGACGGTCGCGTAGCAGATCTCCGCCTCGCGGGCGAGCTTCGCCTCCGGCATGTTGGTCATGCCGATGACGTCGGCGCCCCAGGATCGGTAGAGCCGGCTCTCGGCGAGCGTCGAGAATTGCGGCCCCTCCATCGCGAGGTAGGTGCCGCCGCGGCTGAAGGTGACACCGATAGTGCCGCCGACCTCCATCAGCGCATCGCCGATCCGCGAGCAGACCGGGTGCGCCAGCGAGACATGAGCGACGCAGCCGGTGCCGAAGAAGCTCTTCTTGCGCGCGAAGGTGCGGTCGATGAACTGGTCCACCACAACGAAGGTGCCGGGCGGCAGATCCTTGCGCAGGCTGCCGACCGCCGAGAGCGAGAGGATGTCGGTGACGCCCGCGCGCTTCAGCACGTCGATGTTGGCGCGGAAGTTGATGTCGGAGGGCGACAGGCGATGGCCGCGGCCGTGGCGCGGCAGGAAGACGACGCGCGTTCCTCCGAGATTGCCGAAGCAAAGCTCGTCCGAGGCCTCGCCGAAGGGCGAGGCGACTCGCTGCCATTGCACGTCGGTGAGGCCGTCGATCTGGTAGAGGCCGCTGCCGCCGAGGATGCCGATGACCGGCGTCTTGCTCTCGCTCATGTGCCACGCTCCCTTCGCAAGGGAGCGGAGTTTCCCAGCGGTGCGCGGACGCCGCAACAGGATTTCGAATAACCCGACAGCTTCTCCAGCCGAGGCTTCCCAGACGGGGTCTGCACCATCCCGCTCGACACGCCGGCGGATCGCCTGCGCCGGGTCGCCCCCTATGCGCGCGCCTTCGATGCGTACGCGGCGCTGGCCTGGCTGCGCGCGCAACCCTTCGTCGACGGCGCCCATGTGGGCGTGATGGGCGGCTCCCATGGCGGCAGCACGACGCTCGCCAGCATGGCGGCGCCTGCCTCGTCCACGGGCTATCTCGTCGCCGAGAAGCAACGGGGTTTCGCCGCCGGCATCGCGCTCTATCCCGGCTGCGGCGAGCAGTACGGCGCCTGGATCCCGAAGCGAGAGTCAACTACGGCCCGGTCACCGGCCATAGGTGACCGTGTTCTTCGCCAGGCAATTGAAGCCGCCGAAACAGTAACGCGCCTCCCTTGACGCCGCCTGCCGGCGTTCCCATGTCGCAAAGGTTCGGGTCCGGGCCCCTCTGGCGGCCGAGGCGTCGGCCGTGATGTCGGACTTTTCACCTGCTCTTGCGTGACGCGCGCGACGGCATCTGAAGGGTTTCGATGGGCACCGCCCCCTGGCTCTGGCTCGGATTCCTGCTTTTCATCACGGCGTTGGTGGCGCTCGATCTGGGCGTCCTTGGCCGCGCTGCCAGCGCCGGCATGAGCCTCCGGCAGGCGCTGTGGCGCAGCGCCTCCTATGTCGCCCTCGCGCTCGCCTTTGCCGTGCTGCTTGCCGTGCTCGACGGTCACGGCCGTGCGCTCGCCTTCCTCACCGGCTTCGCGATCGAGAAGAGCCTCAGCCTCGACAACCTCTTCGTCATCGCCGCCATTTTCGGCCATCTCGCGATCCCGGTCGAGCGTCAGCATCGGCTGCTGCTCTGGGGCGTGCTGGGCGCGCTGACGCTCCGCGCCTTGTTGATCGCGGCCGGCGTC
>DATKPX010000424.1:0-19202 GCA_035523855.1 Allostellaceae bacterium | reverse complement strand
CGCCCGAGGGCGCTCATGGCGGTGTGGACGATGTGCTTGGCGTTGAGCTGCGCCTGGTCGTACTGCAGCGCCGGCGCGTCGTGGTCGATGAAGCGGTCCGGCAAGGTCATCGGCCGGAGCTTCAGGCCCTGGTCGAGCAGGCCCGCGCGCGCCAGGTGCTGCAGCACATGGGCGGCAAAACCGCCGATCGCGCCTTCCTCGAGGGTGATCAGCACCTCGTGCTCCCGCGCCAGCCGCTCCACCAGCTCGGTGTCCAGCGGCTTCATGAACCGCGCATCCGCCACCGTCGTCGAAAGACCGTAGCTCCCGAGCTCCTCCGCCGCCTTCAGGCACTCCGCGAGCCGCGTCCCCAGGCTCAAGAGCGCGATCGTCGTCCCCTCCCGCAGGATCCGGCCCCTGCCGATCGGCAGCGCCTCCCCCCGGGCGGGAAGCGGCACGCCCACACCCTCGCCGCGCGGATACCTGACCGCGCTCGGCCGGTCGTCGATCTGCGCCTGCGTCGCCACCATGTGCATCAGCTCCGCCTCGTCCGAAGCCGCCATGATCACGAACTCCGGCAGGCAGCCGAGATAGGCGAGGTCGAACGACCCCGCATGGGTGGCGCCGTCCGCCCCCACCAGACCCGCCCGGTCGAGCGCAAACCGCACCGGCAGCCGCTGGATCGCCACGTCGTGCACCACCTGGTCGTAGCCCCGCTGCAGGAAGGTCGAGTAGATCGCCGCGAACGGCTTCAGCCCTTCGCACGCCAACCCCGCCGCAAACGTCACCGCGTGCTGCTCGGCAATGCCGACGTCGAAGCACCGGCTCGGGAACTTCTCCGCGAACTTGTCCAGCCCCGTCCCCGACGGCATCGCCGCCGTGATCGCCACCACCCGCTCGTCCCGATCCGCCTCCGCGATCAGCGCCTTGGCAAAGACCCCGGTGTAGCTCGGCGGGCCCGCCTTCCCCTTCGCCTGGGTCCCGGTCGCCACATCGAACTTCACCACTCCATGGTACTTGTCCGCCGCCGCTTCCGCCGGCGGATAGCCGTGCCCCTTCTGCGTCACCACATGGATCAAGACCGGACCCTTCTCCGGGCTCTCCCGCACGTTCTTCAGCACCGGCAGCAGGTGGTCGAGATTGTGCCCGTCGATCGGGCCAACGTAGTAGAACCCCAGCTCCTCGAACAGCGTGCCCCCCGTCACCATCCCCCGCGCATACTCCTCCGCCCGCTTCGCCGCCTGCTCCAGCGGCCGCGGGAAGCGCTTCGCCAGCTCCCGCGCCAGGTGCCGGAAGCTCCGGTAGGGCCGCGAGGACAGGAGCCGCGACAGGTAGGCGCTCATCGCCCCCACCGGCGGCGCGATCGACATGTCGTTGTCATTGAGGATCACGATCAGCCGCGAGACCATCGCCCCGGCGTTGTTCATCGCCTCATAGGCCATGCCCGCGCTCATCGCGCCGTCGCCGATCACCGCGATGACCCTGTTGTCCTCGCCCCTGAGATCGCGCCCCACCGCCATCCCCAGACCCGCCGAAATCGAGGTCGAGCTGTGCGCCGCCCCGAACGGGTCGTACTCGCTCTCCGCCCGACGCGTGAAACCCGACAAGCCGCCGCCCTGCCGCAGGCTGCGGATCCGATCCCGCCTCCCGGTCAGGATCTTGTGCGGATAGGCCTGGTGGCCAACGTCCCAGATCAGCCGGTCCTTCGGCGTCTCGAACACATAGTGCAGCGCCACCGTCAGCTCGACGACACCAAGACCCGCCCCCAGATGCCCCCCCGTCATCGACACCGCGTCGATCAGCTCCGCCCGAAGCTCCTCCGCAACCTGCCGCAGATCCCCCTCCGCAAGCCCACGCAGATCCGCCGGCACCCGCACCCGGTCCAGCAAGGGCGTCCGGTTCGAGATCTTGGGGCCTGTCTCTTCGCCATCCACGATGAAAGCCCTCCTCAGGTGCGACGCTCGACCACGAAGCGCGCGGCCTGTCGAAGAAGGTCTGCTCTGTCCTCGAACAAATCAAGGTGGGCAACGGCTTGCCGAATCAGGACATCGGCCTGGTCGCGCGCCCGCTCGACACCGAGGATGGACACGAAGGTCGCTTTTCCCGCAGCCGCGTCCTGGCCCACCGGCTTGCCGGTCTCGCCGGCGCTGCCCTCGACGTCGAGAAGATCGTCGGCGATCTGGAAGGCGAGGCCGAGATCGTGGGCATAGCCGCGCAGCGCCAGGCGCATCTCTGCCGAAGCCTTGCCGAGGATGGCGCCGGCCTCGCAAGCGAACGCGATCAGGGCACCGGTCTTGAGACGCTGCAGCCGCGTGATCGCGCCGATGTCGAGCGTGCGATTCTCCGCGATGAGATCGATCATCTGGCCGCCGACCATGCCACTCGGGCCCGCCGCCTGGGCCAGCGAGCGCACCAGCTCGCAGCGCACCGCCGGATCGCCGTGGGTGTCGGTCTCCGCCAGCACCTCGAAGGCGCGCGTCAGCAGGCCGTCGCCCGCCAGAATCGCCGTCGCATCGTCGAAGGCTTTGTGGGCGGTGGGCCGGCCGCGCCGGAGATCGCTGTCGTCCATCGCCGGCAGGTCATCGTGCACCAGCGAATAGGAGTGCACGAACTCGATCGCCGCCGCCACCTGCAGCGCGCTGCGCTGCGAGACGCCGAAGAGCCGCGCGCTCGCCAGCACCAAAAAAGGTCGCAGCCGCTTGCCGGGCGCCAGCGCCGCATAGCGCATCGCCTCGAAGACACGCGCCTCAAGGCCAGGCGGCACCGGCAGGAGCCGGTCCAGCGTCTGATCGGTGAGCTTCGCGGCATCGGCGAGCGCCGTCGCGAACGGCGTGCCCAGGGGCCAGATCTTCTCAGTCAAGAGCCGCCGGCTCCGTCTTGACGCTGCCGTCGGCCGCAATCACGACCTTGTCCACCCGCGCCTGCGCTTCGCGCAATTTGGCCTCGCAATGGCGCTTCAGCAGCGCGCCGCGCTCATAGGAGTGGATGGCCTCGTCCAGCTTGCCGGCGCCGCCCTCGAGCCGGCGGACGATCTGCTCGAGCTCGGCCAGCGCTTCCTCGAAGCTCATTTTCACGATGTCAGACGGCAGTTGCGACTCGGACAAGGCCCCTCCAATTCGCGCGACACTCTATGGGCGCGAGGGCCGAGGGGCAAGCGCCGGGTTAGGCCGCCATCAGCGCCCGGACGTGGGCAGCGGCGCTGGCCGCCAGCGCCGCGAGATCGTAGCCACCCTCCATCGAGGACACGAGGCGCCCCTCCGCGTGGCGGCGCGCGACGTCGGCGAGCCGCTCGGTAACCCAGGTGTAGTCCTCCTCGACCAGCATGAGCTGCGCCAAGGGATCGCGACGGTGGGCATCGAAGCCGGCGGAGATCATGACCAGGCTCGGACGGAACTCCTCGAGCGCGGGCAGGATCATCCGCTCCACGCCGCGGCGAAACTCCGCCGAGCCCGACATCGGCGCCAGCGGCACGTTGACGATGTTGCCGACGCCATGCTCGCTGGCGTCGCCGGTGCCGGGATAGAGCGGCGACTGGTGCGTCGAGGCGTAGAACAGCGAGGGTTCGCTCTCGAAAGCCGCCTGCGTGCCGTTGCCGTGGTGAACGTCGAAATCCACCACCGCCACCCGCTCGAGCCCATGCACCGCGCGGGCGCGCGCGGCGCCGATGGCGACGCTGTTGAAGAGGCAGAAGCCCATGGCGCGATACGGCTCGGCGTGATGGCCGGGCGGCCGGACCGCGCAGAAGGCATTGTCCGCCTCGCCGGCCACCACCGCGTCGACCGCCGCGCAGACGGCGCCCGACGCGCGCAGGATCGCCTCGCCGGTACCGGGAGAGAGAATGGTATCGGGATCGATCCCCACATGGCCCTCCGCGGGCACCGCCGCCAGCAGCGCCTCGACGAACTCGCGGGGGTGCACCCGAGCGATGTCGTCGATCTCGGCGCGCGGCGCTTCGCGGCGCTCGAGCGCGATGAACTCGTCCCCCGCGAGCGCGGCGAGCACGGCCCGCAGCCGTTCCGGGGATTCCGGATGGAACTCGCCGGGATCGTGGTCGATGCAGGCAGGGTGGGTGAACAGCAGCGTCGTCATCGGGGCCTCCGCAGGATCGGGGCGGACAGTCCGAAGTGTGGCATAGGGCAGCCAGGGCAGGCCACTCCCATCGCCGCGACACATCGTCGGACTTGCGGGCATGCCGTCGCAACCGGCACTATACGCGCCCGCACGGGGATCGCTTTCGAGCGTTTGCAGGCGCCGCAGGGCCGCGCAATGGCCGCGAGGGTGGTCCGCATCTTGTAGAAACTCGTCCCGGAGCCGATCCCTTGCCGAGCGCGGCATGGGCCGGCACGCCGGGTTGGCAGAGACTGGGTCGATAGGGGACGCGCGGTGGCATATATGGGCAGGCGCATCGGAGTTGCGCTCGCGATCGGGCTCTATTTCTGGATGCTGGGCGCGTCGGCGGCGGCCGAGCCGCAGGTGACGCTCAGGGCCGGCAAGGGCGACAACCCCAACCATGCGCTCGCGCGGGAATTCGCCGCCACCATCAATCGTACGGGGAGCGGCGCGCCGCGCGTTCTGGTCGAGGAGAGTCAGGGCTCGGTCCAGAACGTGATTGACGCGGCGCGCGAGCGGACGCCCTCGCTTTTCACCGCGCCGCCCAACGTCGTCGTCGAGGCGCGCCGGGGCGACAAGCCCTATGGCAAGAACCCGCGCTATCAGGACGTCCGCGCCCTCTTCCCGATCCCGTTCCAGACCATGCACTGGGTCGTGCGCCAGGACAGCCAGGTGACGAGCTTCGCCGAGCTCGCCGGCAAGCCGTTCATTCCCGGGACCCGCGGCAGCTTCGGCGAGCGGCAGACCGCGGCGCTGATCAAGACGCTCGGCCTCGAGAACAAGCTGCAGCTCATCGACATCGACAGCGCCGGCGCGCCGCAGGCGCTGAAGAGCAACCAGGTCATCGGGTTCGCGGTCTCCGGCGCCTATCCGATCGGCGCGCTGAAGTCGCTCGCCGGCGAAGTGCCGTTGCGGATTCTGTCGCTGACGCCGGACCAGCAGAAGCAGCTGCTGGCGAGCGACGGCACCACCGTCGCGATGACCATCCCCAAGGGAACTTACCCCGGCATCGACGAGGACGTGGCGACGGTGGCGCTGCCGGCCGGCGTCTACACGACACGCCGCATGAGCGAGAGCGAGGCCTACCGCATCACCAAGGCATTCTGGACCGGCCGCGCCGCGCTGGCGGAGATTTCGCCGACCTGGCAGGTGGTGACGCCGGCCTGGCTCGCCGTGCTCGGCGCGCAGCTGCATCCCGGGGCACTCAAGTACTACCGCGAGGCCGGCATCAAGGTGCCGCCGGCGCCGCACAAGTAAGAGCGGAACGATGGCGACCGACTTCCTCATCATCGGCGGCGGCATTGCCGGCGCCTCCGCCGGATATTTCCTCTCCGAGCGCGGCCGCGTCACGCTGCTCGAGCGCGAGGAGGCGCCGGGCTATCACTCGACCGGCCGCTCGGCGGCGCTCTACACCGAGACCTACGGCAACGCGGCGATCCGCGCGCTCACCATCGCCAGCGGCCCCTTCTTCCGCGCGCCGCCGGCGGGCTTCGCCGAGCACCCGCTGCTGAAGCCGCGCGGCGTGGTGATCATGGCGACGGCCGAAGCCGGCACGCGCTTCCGCGCGGCGCTCGCCGAGGCGCAGCGCCATGCGCCGGAGGTGCGGGCGGTGACCCCGGCGGAGGCGATCGCGCTCTGTCCGATCCTGCGGCCGGAGTGGGCGGCGCACGCCTTCCACGAGCCCGACGCGATGGACATGGACGTGCATGCGATCCATCAGGGCTATCTGCGCGGCCTGCGCGCGCGCGGCGGCGAGATCGTGACCGCCGCCGAGGTGGTGGCGCTGCAACGCCGCGGCGGCGTCTGGGATGTAGAGACCCGCGCCGGCCGCTTCAGCGCCCCCATCGTCCTCAATGCCGGCGGCGCCTGGGCCGACGAGATCGCGACGCTCGCCGGCGTGCGGCCGGTCGGCCTGGTGCCGAAGCGCCGCACCGCCTTCGTGATCGAGCTGCCGGCGGGCATGAGCCCCGGCCCCTGGCCGATGATCTGCGACGTCGACGAGACGCTCTACTTCCGTCCCGAGGCCGGCCATCTGCTGGTCTCGCCGGCGGACGAGACGCCGGTGCCGCCTTGCGACGTGCAGCCCGAGGAACTCGATGTCGCGCTCGCCGCCGAGCGGCTGGAGACGCGCACCACCCTCAAGGTGACGCGCATCGTGCGGCGCTGGGCCGGGCTGCGCAGCTTCGTGCGCGACAAGACGCCGGTGGTGGGCCATGCGCCGGAAGCGCCGGGCTTCGTCTGGGTCGCCGGCCAGGGCGGCTACGGCATCCAGACCTCCGCCGCCATGGGACGCGTCGCCACCGCCTTCGCCACCGGCGACGAGCTGCCGAGCGATCTCACCCAGCGCGGCCTCAAGCCCGCCGATCTCCTGCCCGACCGCCTCTACGCCGCCTGAACCCAAGCGAAGCAGCCATGGCCACAGATTTCATCATCATCGGCGCCGGCATCGCCGGCGCCGCCGCCGCCTATTTCCTCGCCGAGCGCGGCAGCGTCGCGCTGCTTGAGCGCGAGGATGCGCCGGGATATCACACCACCGGCCGCTCGGCGGCGCTCTACACCGAGAATTACGGGCCGCCGGCGGTGCGCCTCCTCACCAAGGCGAGCGGCGCCTTCTATCGCGAGCCGCCCGCCGGCTTCACCGAGGTGCCGCTGCTGCATCCGCGCGGCTCGATGATCGTGGCACCGCCGGGTCAGGAGGCGAAGCTGCGCCAGGCGCTGAAGGAGATGCAGCGCACCGTCGCCACCATCCGCGAGATCAGCCCCAAGGAAGCGCTGGCGATCTGCCCGCTGCTGCGTCCCGAGATAGTGGCTGCTGCGACCTACGAGCCCACCTCCACCGACATGGACGTGCACGCGATCCATCAGGGTTATCTGCGCGGGTTCCGCGCGCGCGGCGGCACTCTTGCCGCCCGCGCCGAGGTCACGTCGCTGACGCGACGCGGCGGCACCTGGACCGTCGCCACTAGGGCCGGAGACTTCTCGGCGCCGGTCGTCATCAACGCCGCCGGCGCCTGGGCCGACGAGGTGGGCCAGCTCGCCGGCGCGCGTCCGATCGGCCTGCAGCCGAAGCGGCGCACCGCCTTCCTGGTCGATGCGCCCGCCGGCTTCGATCCCCGCAGCTGGCCGATGGTCGACGACTTCCGCGAGGTGGTGTACTTCAAGCCGGAAAGCGGCCGCATCCTGGTCTCGCCCATGGACGAGACGCCCTCGCCGCCGCTGGACGCGCAGCCGGACGAGATCGACATCGCCGAAGCGGTGGAGCATCTGCAGGCGATCGCCGCCATCGAGGTGACGCGCATCCAGCGCAAATGGGCGGGGCTCCGCAGCTTCGTCAGCGACCGCGTGCCGGTGGCGGGACCGGTGCCGGAAGCGCCAGGCTATCACTGGCTCGCCGGCCAAGGCGGCTACGGCATCATGACCTCGCCGGCGATGGGCCGCATCGCCGCTGCACTCGCGGCGGGAGAGGCGATCCCCGCCGACATCCTGGCGACCGGCCTCAAGCCCGAGCAGGTGCTGCCCGGCCGCCTCTTCGCCTGATCGCTCAGGCGCCGCGGCGGCCGATCAGCGCATAGACGATCAGCAAAAGCCAGCCGAGGATCATCAGCGTGCCGCCCAGCGGCGTCAGCGCCGCCAGCCACGGCGGGGCGCCGGCGGCCAGCGCGTAGAGGCTCATCGCGAAGAGCGTGACGCCGAGCGCGAGGCTGCTGCCCGCCGCGGCGAGGAGCAGCGCTCCCTTCTCCGGCTTCGGCAGCGCCACCAGCGCGACCAGCGCCGCCGCGTGCGGCAGCCCATAGCGCACCGCGATCTCGGCCAGCAATGCCCGATGCGGATCGCCGGCCCAAAGATGCTGCGTCAGCGCACCCACCGCCACCGCGGCGAAGCCGTTGAGCGCCGCCGCCAGCAGCCAGAGACGGCGCGTCACACGCGGGCACTCGCTGGCGTCATTCGGCAGGGGTGGCGAGGCGGGTGGGCTCCTCGGTGTCGAAGCCCTCCTCCGCTGCCGGCAGGTAGAGCGTCACCGTCGTCCCTTCGCCGGGCATGCTGTCGAGCTCGATATGGCCACCCGATTGCTTGGCGAAGCCGTAGACCATGCTGAGGCCGAGGCCGCTGCCGCTGCCCACCGGCTTGGTGGTGAAGAACGGCTCGATGGCGCGGCGCAGCACCTCGGGCGCCATGCCGGTGCCGGTGTCGTGGACAGTGATGCGCACGAGATCGCCGCGCGTCTCGCCGGCGGCAGTCCCGGGCGCCGAGCGCGCATTGCCGGTCGAGATGGTGAGCGTGCCGCCCTCTGGCATGGCATCCCGCGCGTTGATCGCCAGGTTGAGGAGCGCGGTCTCCAGCTGATGCGGATCGAAATAGCCGAGGCGAAGATCGTCCGCGAGATCGACGCGCACGAGGATGCGCTCGCCGAGGATCCGCCGCAGCATCGCCGCCGTATCGGCGACGATACCGTTGGTGGTGACCGCCGCCGGGCGCAGATGCTGCTTGCGCGAGAAGGCGAGGAGATAGCGCGTCAAGGTGGCGGCGCGCGTCGCCGCGCGGCGCGCCGCGTCGACCAGGCGGCGCACCTCCTCCGGCAGCGCGTGCCGGCGCACCAGGTCGAGATTGCCGCTGACGATGGCGATGATGTTGTTGAAGTCATGCGCGACGCCGCCGGTGAGCTGGCCCACCGCCTCCATCTTCTGCGCCTGGCGCAGCGAGACCTCGGTCTCGCGCAGCCGCACCTCGGCGGTGCGCTGCTCGGTGATGTCGCGGCCTTCCGGCAGCAGCATGACGACGCGGCCGGCGCGATCGCGGATGGGATAGAGCTGGAAATCGAAGAGCCGGCAGCGCCCGACGCCCGCGAGCTCCGCCTCGAAGCGGGCGGTGATGCCGCTGGCGGCGCGCTCCACCGCCGCGCGCAGCCGCTCGGCCGCGGTGGGATCGGCGGCGCAGCGCGCGCTCTCCCAGAAGAACGGCCGGCGCGCCGATCCGGTGCCGCGCTCCATGAACTCCTGCCCTGCCCGGTTCACCTGCAGGATGCGTCCCTTCGGATCCAGCAGGCCGATGAAGAGCGGCGTCCAGTCGAGGATCGCCGACAGGCGGCGCTCGCGCTCGGTGCGCTCGCGCTCGCGCCCGATCACCACCGCCAGCAGCATGAAACCCAGGGTGAAGGACGTTATCAGCAGCGGCGCGCGGGTGCGCAGCAGCGTCAAGGCGACATCCGGCGGCATCGCCAGCACCCAGGCCACCTGCAGGGTGCCGCCGATGAAGCCGAGCGTCGCCGGCCACAGCACGCTCTGATCGACGCGCCACCGCCGTGCCAGCAGATACCCCACGATCGCCACGGTGATCGCGGTGCCGTTGCCCGGCAGCACGCCGACGCCGCCGAGATCGTAGCGGACGATGCTGGCGATGACGGCAGCGATGGCGCCGGCGACCGGCCCGACCAGCGCGCTCGCGCCCATCACCGCAACGCCGCGCACATCCATCAGGATCCCCGGCGAGACGCGCACCGCCATCAGGATCGAGATCGCGGCAATGCAGGCGAACCAGCAGCCGCTCGCCACCTCCCGCGCATAGCGGCTCCAGGCGGCTAGCCAGCGCTCGATCGCGGCCTGCCCCAGGCCCAGCAGCAGAAGCAGCGCGAAATCCTCCCCCAGTATGCCGAGCTGCTGTTCTATGACACCGCCTCCGATGGCCCGGCACCGGTCCCGGGCACCCAGGCTCCATGACACCACGCTTGGCGTGCGGAGACAACTCGCCGCACCCGCCGCAGGCGAAGGCCCGAGAGGCGTTGGCTTCGCGCGGCCTCCCATGCTCAACTGCATGACCCGCCAAGATATTCCCCGCGCATCATCCCGGAGGCAGCATGGCAAAGACGGCGATCATCACGGGCGGCGCCCGTGGCATCGGGCGCGGCTGCGCCCTGGAGCTCGCCCGGCGCGGCTTCGACATCGCCCTGGTCGACCTGCTGCGGCCCGAGATGGAGCGGACCGCCGGCGAGATCCGCGCCATCGGCCGCCGCGCCCTGGCGCTGGAGGCGGACGTGACCCGGCACGCTCGCGCGCAGGAGGTGGCGGCGGCGGTCACAGCCGAATGGGGCCGGATCGACTTCCTCCTCAACAATGCCGGCCGCGCCATGCCCAAGGGCATCCTGGAGATCTCGGAGGCCGAGTTCGACCAGACCGTCGCCGTCAACCTCAAGAGCTGCTTCAACTACATCCAGGCGGTGGCGCCCTCCATGCAGGCGGCGGGCGGCGGCCGCATCGTCAGCATGTCGTCGCTCAACGCCTTCACCGGCGGCGTCACCAGCGCGGTCAGCAAATTCGCCTATGCCGCCGCCAAGGCCGGCATCCTCGGCATGACCCGGGCGCTCGCCAAGGAGCTGGGGCCGACGGTCGCGATCAACGCGATCTGCCCCGGCGTCATCAAGACCGAGCTCACCGCGCCGCTGATCGAGGCGCGCGAGGCGGAGCTCGCCCGCGGCATCGCGCTCCGACGCACGGGCGGGCCGGAGGACGTGGCGCAGATCGTCGCCTTCCTCGCCACCGCAGAGCCGCTCTTCATGACCGGCCAGGAATTCGTCGTCGACGGCTTCCAGTGGGTGATCTGACCGCGATGCGACGCGCGCCGATGTGGCTGCTGGCGCTCAACGTGACGCTGATCATGCAGATCAGCAGCGCGTTCCTCGCCCAGTCGATGGCGGTGCTCGGACCGACGCTGACCGATGCGGCGGGCGTGGCGCCGGAGCGGATCGGCTATCTCTCGGCGCTGATCTCGCTGGGCACGCTCTGGTTCCTGGCGAGCGGCCACGTGCTGCTGGCGCGCTGGGGCTCCGTCCGCGTGCTGCAGCTCGGCGGCGTGCTGGGCGCGGTCGCGGTGCTGCTGGCGCTGAGCGGCTCCTGGAACGCGATGTCGGTGGCGGCCCTCGGCATGGGGCTCGCCTACGGCCCGGCGCCGCCCGCCGGCAGCGACATCCTGATGCGCCACGCGCCGCGCGAGCGCCGCGCGCTCATCTTCTCGATCAAGCAGGCGGGCGCGCCGTTCGGCAGCGCCGCCGCCGGCCTGATGCTGCCGGCGATCGCGGCGGTCTGGGACTGGCGCTGGGCGCTGGTGGCGACCGCCGCGGTGTCGGCGCTCTCCTCGGTGCTGGTCGAGCCCTGGCGCCCCGCCATCGACGTCGAGCGCCGCGCCGGCGGCCAGCGCGCGGTGCTGGCCGAGCTCTTCTCGCCGCGCGCGGTGATCCTGCCGTTCCGCGTCATCGCCGCGCGCCGCGGGCTGCTCTGGCTCTCCTGCACCGGCTTCAGCTTCGCCTGCGTGCAGGGCTGCCTGTTCAGCTTCTACGACACCTATCTCACCTCGCTCGGCGTGAGCCTTGCCGCCGCCGGCACCGCCTTCGCGGTGCTGCAGGCGGTCGGCATGGTGGCGCGGGTCGCCATGGGCTTCTTCGCCGACCGCATGGGCTCGGCCGTCTACACGCTGATCCTGCTCGGCGCCGGCTCCAGCCTGGCGGCGGTGCTGGCGGCGGCGCTCAGCTTCGCGCTGCCGTGGCTGCTGGTCCTGGCGGTGAGCGGCGTCATCGGCTTCATCGGCGTGAGCTGGAACGGCGTCTTCCTCGCCGAGGTGGCGCGCCTCGCCCCCGAGGGCCGCGTCGGCGAGGTGACCTCCGGCGCCACCCTCCTCACCTTCCTGGGCTATGTGGTCGGACCGGCGGCGTTCAGCGAGCTGGTGCCGCTGCTCGGCGGCTACGGCGCCTGCTTCCTCGCCGTCGCCGTGCTGCCGCTGATCTCGGCCGCGGTGCTGCAGCGCGTCCGCGCCATCAGCGAGGAGCCGGCGCGCTGAGCCGTTGGCAGCGGCGCGCCGGGAACGCTATAAGCGTCGCGACATCTTAGGGATCGAGGAGGAACGGCCATGCCGAGCTTCGACATCGTCTCGCGGGTCGAGATGGCCGAGGTGGACAACGCGCTCGCCGGCGTGATGCGCGAGATCGGCCAGCGCTTCGATTTCAAGGGCAGCCAGTCCTCGGTGAAGCGCGACGAGACCGGCCTCGTCATTCTCGCCGACGACGCGCTCAAGCTGAAGCAGATGCACGAGCTGCTGAAGGGCCACCTGACACGGCGCAAGGTGGAGGCGGGCGCCCTCGACTTCGCGGAGCCGGAGAAGGCCGCCGGCAGCACGCTGCGCCAGACCGTGAAGCTCCGCCAGGGCATCGACCGCGAGCTGGCGAAGAAGCTGGTGACCGCGATCAAGGACGGCAAGCTCAAGGTGCAGGCCCAGATCCAGGGCGACGAGCTCCGCATCTCCGGCAAGAAGCGCGACGACCTGCAGGCGGCGATCGCCCAGATTCGCGGCCTCAAGCTGGAGCAGCCGCTGCAGTTCGTGAATTTCCGCGACTAGCCGGGACGCCGTCGGCGGGCGCGCCGCCGCGGTGGATCTTGTCCGGCCGAAATGCCAGCGAGACGGGCCGGCGGCAGGGGGCGCGCCCTGCCCTGATCGCGGACCGCGGCCTTCCGGCGCCGATTGCACCATCGATCGCAGGACCCTGCGGTTCCCGGGCAAGTCTTCATTAACTACGGCCGTGAAAACATAGCGCTTCCCCGCGCCACCGGGCATGCGCCGGCAGGCACCCAGTCGAGATGGCGGAGAAAGGACCCGAGTGTCGAACCCAGCTCCCGAGAAGCGCCTGGTGCTGCGCATGCTCGATCTCTGGCGCAAGGCGCGCAAGGACGCGCCGCTGCCGCACGCGAGCGACATCACCGTGGCCGATGTCGGCGCCGATGCCGGGCATGTCTATCTGATCGATGTGCTCGATCCCGCCGGGCCACGTTACCTCTATGTGGGCTCAGCATTGCAGACGCCGGGCTCGCCGGGCTCCGGCACACTGGTCGCCGACGGCAGCGACGAGACCGTGCTGACCCTCACCAGCCGCCATTGGCGCGAGATCGTCGAGCGCCATGTGCCGGTGACGCGCGGCGGTATCGGGCGGCATGCCGGCCGCTCGGTTCTCTACCGCAGCATCATGATGCCGCTGGCGGACGCCAGCGGCCGGATCACCACGCTGATGGGTGCCGTGAACTGGCGGGCACTGGAGGAGCAGCATGGCACCGCCGCCGAGTAAAGGCTCTGGCGGGTCGACGCGTACCTACGAGATCCAGCGCTATTCCGGCGGCCGCTGGATGCTGGACAGCGTCGCCGACGACAAGGAGATGGCGGTCGCGGTGGCGAAGTCGCTGACCAGCGGCTCGCGTGCCGCCTCGAGCGTGCGCGTGATGGCGGTGCAGCAATTCGACGACGGCCAGTTCAGCGAGGTGACGGTCTACCGCTCGACGCCGATCGACGACCACAACGCCGAGGCGGTGGTCCGCAAGCTCAAGGTCGAGGACGAGGTCAAGGCGTTCCGCGAGCAGCGCGACTTCGAGCGCAAGCACAAGGACGACCCTCCGCCCGCGCCGAAGCCGCGCAAGAAGGGCCGCTTCGCGGACTTCATCCTGGCGCTGCAGCTCGCCTTCGGCATCGGCCTCACGATCACCGCCATCCAGATGCTGCGCATCGTCATGCACTGACGGGCGGAAGCTGGCCCTTGATCCCGGGGACCCAAGCCGTTAGATAGACAGCCTCCTGCCGGGTCCCCATCGTCTAGAGGCCCAGGACGGCGCCCTCTCACGGCGCAAACCGGGGTTCGAATCCCCGTGGGGACGCCAATCCCGAGCAAAGGGTTGGCCTCCGCCCGGCAGGCGTCTTTCCGCAAGTTGGATCCGCGACCGCTCAGCGCCCGCGCAAGGCGATCTCGGCGAGCCGTCCCCAGAGTCCGGCGCGGGCCGCCGGCGGCGTTGCCGCCAGCGCCAGGCTGGCGACAATCCGATTTTCGTGGGCCTGCTGGAGGACGCTCATCACCAGCGCGTGTGTCGTCCTACAATAGTCGTTGAAGTTCTCGATGCTGCAATGATGCCGGCCGGTCACCTGCCCGTGCTCTTGGATCCCTTGCGGGAGACCTCGCGCGGTCAGTCGCCGGCGGCGGCGGGCAGCAGCGCTGAGAACCACGGCGCGTGATTGTCGAATTTGGCGTAGCTGCGCGGGCGGCGGCCGTGGCCGGCCCAGCGATGCCCCCGCTCGGTCGCCCGCTCCATGAAGTAGCGCAGCGCATAGAGCCGGGACGCGGCGGCGAGTTCCAGGGCGAGCTTGCTCCGCTTGATGTCGTTCATCAGGGCGTGGAGCGTCATGCCTTCCCGGCGGCGGATCTCGTGCAGCGCCGACCACATGCGCGGCTCGAGGCGGATCTTGATGTGCAGGCCCTCGACGAGGACCAGGCGCGCGATCGGTTTTGCCATATCGCTCAGGCTCCCACCGCGCCGACGACGTATTCGTGCCGGAGCAGCTCGACGAGAATGGCGTGGATCGCGTCGCCGTCGAACGGCTTGTAGATGCCGGCATCGGCGCCCAGCGTCTGGGCGATGGCGACGAAGTCGCTGTTGCTGGTCCGGCTGCCGCCCGACATGGCGATGATCCCCACCTTGGAGTCTTCGCGGCGGATCTGCCGGATGAGCTCGATGCCATCGGTCTTCGGCATGATGATGTCGGTGAGCACGACCGCGGGCCTGGTGCTGCGATAGGCGGCGAGACCGGCGCTGCCCTCGGGCGCCGTCACCACCTCGTAGCCGAAATCCTCGAGTACACTCTGCAAGGTTGCGAGCAGCGAGGGATCGTCGTCGATGACCAGGATCTTCGGACGCGCCTTCGAAGACGCTCCAGGCATGGAACTCCCGGAGCCGGGATCGATGCTCATGTGTCGCCACCCCCGAAATGCGACGGCGATGAAGCCACGCATCGGCATGGGGATAAAAGTGCGGACACCTACCTAGGGGAAATTGCGTATGGACAGGTCCGGTTCGGCCGGCGGGCCGACTGCCAGCCGGCCAGGCACGCTGATCGCGGACAGATCAGTGGCGCGATTGCAGGTTCGCTTTGCGCCACTCGACGATGGCGGTGTAGAGCAGCATCTCGGCATCCGCGATCCGGTCGAGCTCGTCTCCCGGCACCGCGCGACGCCGCTCGGCTTCCGCCACCAGATCCACCGCCCGAGCCCAGGCATCCGCCGCCGCTAGGATCGCATCCACTTCGTCCGATTTGGCCACCGATGCTCTCCAGGCGTTCAAAGAGGAAGACCAAGGTGCGCGCAGGCTTGGATCGCACAGCCGACGGGTGTGGAACTCGCCGCCGTATCGTGCAAGGAAGATGGAGCGTCGGACTGTCAACGCCATGGCCCAATGGTGGGCGTTCGCGACATAACGCGGTCCGCGCGCCCGTCGGACAATCGTTAACGGTAAGTAAATCCCCTATCTTCCCTCGTGGCACCATCGGCCTATGGTCTCCTGGCGTGAACAAATTGTCGGAAGACCCCCATGGTGCCGACCCTCGAGCCTAGAACCTCACCGAGCATCACCCGCGCGGCGAGCAGCCTCTCCATGCTGATCGTGGAGGACGATCCGGTGGTCCTGAGATCGCTCGAGCTCGCGGTCCAGTTTCTCGGCTACACGGTCAACACCGCGCGCGACGGAATAGTGGGAATGCGGAAGTTCCGCCGTTGGAAACCCACGATCGTTCTCACCGATCTGGTGATGCCGAACATGGACGGCATCGAATTCGTCCGGGCCATCCGGCGCGAGAAGTCGGACGCCCTCATCGTCGCCATGTCAGGCGGCAGTATCCGCAGGCCGGACTATCTTTCCATGGTGCTGAAGCTCGGCGCCGATGCGGCCATCGAGAAACCATTCGCCGCCGAGGCACTCCACGACGTCGTGACGTCCCTGCTTCATCCCGAGCAACGGCTCGCTCCCGTCCGGACGACGATCATCTGATCCCATCCATCGACCGAGCCCGATCTCATCTCATCTTCACGCCGAGGTATGCCCGACCCGCAACGCTTGCCGGCGGGCATCGGGCACATAGCTTGTAGCGAGGCGATGCAGCTTGGGACACCTAGACTTGCCGGGACAATGCCGTGAGTGACGATCGGACCGACCCCCCGGCCGCCTCTGACCGCTTTGCCAAGTCCATGCTGGCGGCCATCGTCCAGTCGACGAACGCGGCGGTCATCGGCAAGACGCTCGGCGGCGTCGTCATCACCTGGAACGCCGGCGCCGAGAAGATGTTCGGCTTCAGCGCCGCGGAGATGATCGGCCAGCCGATCGCCGGGATCGCCCCGGCCGCCCGCGCGGCGGAGATGCAGGAGATCCTGCAGCGGATCCGGCGCGGCGAGCGGGTCCCTCCGCTGGAGAGCGAGCGGCTGCACAAGGACGGCCACCTCGTCCCGGTCGTCCTCGAGGTATCGCCGATCCGCGACGACGCCGGCCGCATCATCGGCGCTTCCAAGATCGCCCACGAGATCAGCCATCAGCGGCGGCTGGAGACGGAACTGCGCCGGCGCGAGGCCGAGCTTGGAGCGATCGTCGCGGGGGCGCCGGAGGCGATCGTGGCGATCGACCAGACCGGCCGCATCCGCTCCTTCAATCCCTCCGCCGAGCGGCAGTTCGGGTATCGCGCCGAGGAGGTCATCGGCGAGAACGTCAGCGTGCTGATGCCGGCGCCCCACGCGGAGCGCCATGACCGATATATCGGACGCTACCTGGAAACCGGCGAGCGGCGCATCATCGGCATCGGCCGCGTCGTCGTCGGCCGCCGCAAGGACGGCTCGACCTTTCCGCTGGAGCTCGCGATCAGCGAGGTCTCCGTCGGACCGGACCGCCACTTCGTCGGCTTCGCCCGCGATCTGACCGAGCGGCAGGAGATGGAGGACCGCCTGCAGGAGCTGCACGAGAAGCTCATGCGCGTGTCGCGACTCTCCGCCATGGGACAGATGGGCGCGGCGCTCGCCCACGAGCTCAACCAGCCGCTGACGGCGATCCTGAACTATTCCGTCGCCGCCAAGCACATCGCCGGGCGCGGCGGCACCGACGCCCTGGCGCAGCTTCCGGGCCTGCTCCAGCAGGTCTCGGAGCAGGCGACCCGCGCCGGCCAGATCATCCGCCACATCCGCCAGTTCGTCGAGAAAGGGGCGAGCAAGCGGCAGACCGAGGATGTGAACCAGCTCGTGGAGGAGGCCTGCGCGCTCGCCCTGGTCGGCACGAAGCAGATCGGCATCAAGTCGACCTTCGAGCTCTCCGCCAACCTGCCGCCGATATCGGTCGACAAGGTGCAGATCCAGCAGGTGATCATGAATCTCGTGCGCAATGCGGTCGACGCCATGAGCGAGCACGACCGGCGCGAGCTGCGGGTGACGACGCGGGAAGCCGCCAGCGGCATGATCGCGGTGGGGGTCGCCGACAGCGGTCCGGGCCTGTCGGAGCAGGTGCGCGCGCGGCTCTTTCAACCCTTCGTCAGCAGCAAGGCGGACGGCATGGGCATCGGCCTCTCGATCTGCCGCGCGATCGTGCAGGCCCACCACGGGCGCATTTCGTCAGAGCCAAATCCCGGCGGTGGCGCGCATTTCGTCTTCGAGCTGCCGCATGCCGGCATCGCCGCCGATACCGCGACCATCTAGCGCGATGAGCCCGAAAGCTCGCCCCGGCGGACTTCGGACTCTGATTCACGCCAGCTAGCGGGCAACCAGCAGCAGCGTCGAGAGGGTGGCGACCGTCACCGCCAGGATCGGGATCATGGCGGCGACGATGGCGCGGAAGGCGCTGGCGCGGGTGGCCCAGGGAAGGCCGGAGAAACCCGGCGCGGGCCGCGGCTCCAGCATCTCGAGGCCGGCCGCGAGCGGCATTCCCGGCGCGCGGCGCAGGCGGCGGAACAGGCGGCAGGCAGCCTGACGCACCGGGCGGCGCGCGCCGCCGTCGCGCAGCCAGTCGAGGAAGCCCTGTCCAAGACCCTCGAGGGTCGCGGCGAGATAGCCCGAGCGGAGTCCATGCTTCAGGCGGTTGGCGCAGATGCCGGGCACATGCACGAGCAGATCGGGCATCGGCACGTTGAGCCAGCAGAACAGCACGCGGTTGCGCGATCCCCTGACATTGCGCCAGCGGTTGTCGCGCGACGGCGAGAAATAGTGATGGATGGGATCGGCGCGGCCCATGCAGATGAAATAGCCGGCATCCAGCATCCGGATGCAGAAATCCTCCTCCTCCATTTCCTGCCGGAGCGATTCCCGGTAGCCGCCGAGCTCGAGGAAGAGCCGGCGCCGCACCGCATAGGCAGTGCCCCAGAAGTTGGCGATCAGGAACTTGCCGGGCCGGTCGGGCGCCTGCTGCAGCACCTCCGGACTCTGCGTCACGTTGATGAAGGGAATGGCGACCGCGCCGACCTTCGAGTGATCGAACTCGGCAAGCGTCTGGGCGATGGTGTCGGGCGAGGGAAACTCGGCGTCGTCGTCGATCGAGACGATGAACTCGCCGGCAGCCATGCGCGCGCCGCGATTGCGCTGCACCACCACGCTCTGCGGCGTCTCGTCGCGATGCAGCCGGACGGTGGGGAATTCCCGCTGCACCATCTCGCTGGTGCCGTCGCTGGAGCCGTCGTCGAGCACGATGATCTCCGGCGCCACGCTCTGGCGAAGGCAGGAGGCGATGGCACGCCTGAGATCGTCCTTGCGATCCTTGCTCGCGATCACCACCGAGACCCGCGGCCGGCTCGCAACCTGCCAGGGATCCGCCGCGACCGCGCTCTCCGCCAACTCCGTCCGCGAAAGTTCTTGCTGCATGAATGTGCTTCGTCCGATCGCGGGCGATCGGCACCCTCCCAGTCGACGCCACTTGCCGATGATTTGAATCTAAAGCGCGGGAGATTAACGCGGCGCTAAGCGGAGGCGTTCGCGCTCGCGCACGATGGCGGAATGACCGCGCTCCGCATGATGCAGCCATACGCGCCCGGACCGCCCGGTAGGGTTAATCAGATTTCATCTGCGAAGCGGCGAGAGCGCTCCCGCGGCGGCTCTCTTTAGCAACAAATTAAGGCGAATCCCCGCATGCTGAGGCACCACACGGCAGCTCTGGAACCTTGTCGATGCATCCGCTTCCCGCTTCCAAATACGTTCGTGCGCACGGCAGTGCCGCGTCGGAGCCGATCTCGAAAGTGCGGCAGGCGCTTTCCAAGACCGACACGCTCGTCAAGATCGCGTCGCTGGTCGCCGCGCTGATCTT
>DATKPX010000423.1:0-5835 GCA_035523855.1 Allostellaceae bacterium | reverse complement strand
GGCCCGAGGGCTACCGCCTCTCCGACACCTGGCCGAAGCGGAGTTGAGCGCCACTCGCGTCGCGGGACCAAGCGCGCCTCGCCCGCGCAGGGACGAGCATTTCTGATTATCGCGCGATCACTGCCGTTGCTATGCTGGCGGTGAGCCCGGCGCCGCCTCGTGGGATGAACCGGCGGGCGGAGAGCGCCGGGCCGAAACCGGGAGGGAGCAGCACCATGCGGATGTGGATCGCGCTGGGACTGGCGGCGCTGGTGGGTCTCGCGGGCGGGAGGGCCGAGGCGCAGGCGACGAAGGAGCTCAACGTCATCGTCTTCCCGGGCGGCAGCAACTGGCCGATCTGGGTCGCCCAGGAGAAGGGTTATTTCGCCAAGAACGGCGTCGCGGTGAAGCTGACGCCGACACCGGGCTCCGCCTTCCAGCTCTCCAACACCATCGACGGCAAGTTCGACATCGCGATGACCGCGATCGACAACGCCATCGCCTATGACGAAGGCCAGGGCGAGGCGCAGACCACCCAGAAGGCGGAGCTCGTCGCCGTGATGGGGAGCGATAACGGCTTCCTCCACGTGGTCTCGGTGCCGGAGGTGCCGACCATGGCGGATCTCCGCGGCAAGACGCTGTCGGTCGACGCGCTCACCACCGGCTACGCCTTCGTGCTGGAGAAGATGCTGCAGCGGGGCGGGCTCAAGGCGGGCGACTATACCCTGGTCAGGGCCGGCGGCGGGCTGCAGCGCTTCGAGGCGCTGATGAAGAAGGAGCACGCGGCGACGCTGCTCTTCACCCCGTTCGAGCTCATCGCCGAGGACAAGGGCTTCCACGACCTGGGCGCCGCCATCGACGTCCTCGGCCACTACCAGGGGCTGGTGGCGGCGGTGCAGCGCTCCTGGGCCAAGGCGCATCGCGCCGAGCTCGTCGGCTATATCCGCGGCTATGTCGCCGGGCTCGACTGGCTCTACCGGCCCGGCAACAAGGCGGAGGCGATCGAGATTTTGCGCAAGAACATCACCACCATGTCGCCGGAACTTGCGCAGAAGACCTATGGCGTGCTGCTGGCGCCGAGGAACGGCCTGCTGAAGCAGGGCCGCATCGACATGGCCGGCGTCAAGACGGTGCTGGCGCTCCGCAGCGAGTACGGCGAGCCCCGGAAGAAGCTCACCGATCCCGGCAAATACGTCGATCTCAGCTACTACAAGCGGGCGATGGCGAAGTAGGGCCTAGCTCGAGGGCTGGTCGTAGGCGGTCACCGCCGGGGCGGCGCCCTTGTACTTCTCGATCTGCACGATCGCGGTTCCCGCGATCGTCGCCTGAGCGAATTTCGACGAGAGCGGCACGTCGAGGGTCAGCGTGTTGACGCAGCCCTGCTTGTCGAGGGCGCCGGGCTTGCCCGGCTCCGCCGGGTCGTACCATGAGCCCTCGTGCAGGCAGACAACGCCGCGCGACACGTCCGCCGTCACCACGGCGCCGGCCAGGGTCTGGCCGCGGGCGTTGAAGAGGCGGACCACGTCGCCGTCCTTGATGCCGCGCGCCGCCGCGTCGTCGCTGTTGATGAAGACAGGCTCGCGGTCGTCGATCTTGTAGCGCTTGCGCGCGTCGGTGTTGTCCATCTGCGAGTGCAGGCGAAACATCGGATGCGCCGAGACGAGCTGCAGCGGGTACTCCGCCGCGCCCTTGCTGCCGTGCCACTCCACCGGCTCGAGCCAGGTTGGATGCGAGGGGCAGTCGTCGAGGTTCATCTTGCCGACATAGGGGGAGACGATCTCGATGAGCCCGGTCGCGGTGCCGAGCGGATTGAGCAGCGGATCGGCCCGGAACTCCGCCAGATGGACCATGCTGCCGTCGCCCTGGGGGAATTCCAGAATGCCCTCGCCGTTCCAGAACTCCTCGAAGGGCGGCATCTTCACCGCCTTCGACTGGGTGCGCGCGGCCTCGTAGAAGAACTCGCACCATTGCAGGACGGTGCGGCCCTCGGTGAAGCGGTCCCTGAATCCCAGCCGGTCCGAGAGCTCGGTGAAGATGTCGTAATCCGTCCGCGAACCGTATTGCGGCGCCACCACCGCGTGCGCCGCCAGGATCAGGTTCAGCACCTGGCCGATGTCGTCGCGCTCGAGATCGCTGGCGGCGGGCAGCACGATGTCGGCGTGGCGCGCGGTCGGCGTCCACCAGGGATCCTGCACGATGATGGTCTCCGGGTGCTGGAAGGCCTGGATCACCCGGTTGGTGTCCTGGTGATGGGTGAACTGGTTGCCGCCGGAGATGTAGACGAGGCGGATATCGGGATAGGTGATGGTCTGCGCCTTGTAGGTGATCTGCTTGCCGGGATTCATCCAGGCATCCGACAGGCAGGCGATCGGGAAGATGTCCTTCACCGGGTTGGTGCCGGTGGCCATGCCGCCGACGACGGGCATCTTCGGCTCGGGATAGCCGCCGTCGCCGTAGTGGAGGCCGAAGCTGAGGCCGCCGCCGGGGAGGCCCATCTGGCCCAGCATCGCCGCCAGCGCCACCAGCATCCAGGGCCCCTGCTCGCCGTGATGCTGGCGCTGGATCGACCAGCCGCAGGCGATGGTGGTGCGGCTCGCCTGCATCTTGCGCGCCAGCTCCTGGATGGTCTCGGCGGGAATCCGGGTGATCTTGGCGGCCCAGGCGGCGGTCTTCGGCGTGCCGTCCTTGGCGCCGGTGAGATAGGCCGCGAACTCCTCGAAGCCGCTGGTGTGCTTCGCCAGAAAATCCTTGTCGTGCAGGTTCTCGGTATAGAGCGTGTGCATCATGCCGAGCGCGAGCGCCACGTCGGTGTTGGGTGCGATCGGGATCCAGCGCGAGCCGAGCTCCCTCGCGGTCTCGCTGCGGATGGGATCGATCGCGATGGTCTCGATCGGCTTGCCCTTGAGGTCGAGCCAAGCCCTGGTGCCGTAGCGCGCCGAGAGGATCCGCGTCGTCACCATCGGATTGGCGCCCCAGAGCACGATCACCTTGGCATTGGCCTGGATCACCGGCCAGTCGCTCGACATCGAGGGACCGCCCCAGGCCACCGCCGGCAGGATCTCGGAGATCGCCTGGTTGCTGTAATTGCCGAAGAAGGTGGAGGAGCCGCCATAGCCGTTCAGGAACCGCTGCAGCATCGCCTCGGTGCGGTGCACATGGGCGTGGTTGCTGGCCCAGGAGCTCTTGCCCTTGTGCAGCGAGGCGTTGCCGTGCTGCTCCTTCACCCGCTTGAGCTCGTCTGAGACGAGCTTTGCCGCGTCGTCCCAGCTCACCTCGACGAAATCGCCGGCGCCGCGGCGGGTTCGGTCGCTCTTCTCGCGCGATTTCAGGAAGTCGCGGCGCACCATCGGCGCATGGATGCGCGCGCGGTTGTAGAGCCGGTCCGGCATCGCCTCCATGAGCGGGTTGGCGGCGCCGTCCTGCTTCAGCGGCTCGACGCCGACCACCTTGCCCGCTTTCTTGACCAGCCACATGGGGCCGAGCGCGGTGTTGGCGAGCACCTTGCCGTCGGCGACGCCGCCGGCGCCGGAGGCCGCCCGCGCCAGATGCGGGAACAGCGCGACGCCGGCGGCGCCGGAGATGACGGAGTTGATGAAGTCCCGGCGATTGAGCATGTGCATCCCCCGGCAATGATGGACCGACTGGACGAGGCGGCCGCCCGGCGCCCGAGGAGCGCGCCCGAGCACGATGGTAGGAAGATTGTTAATCGAGCGATTAATCGGCGGCTTGGCGTCGTCCTTGCGGCGCTATCGATGTGGACCGGCGCCGGCGGCGGTCAAGCCCGCCTGTTCTGCCGGCGCGCCGCGGAACTCATATTTCGTGGCAGGCCGCGCGGCGAATGCCCGGGCGCGCTGCGGCTTCCCATCGCGCTGGCGCAAATTGCACAGCGGCGGCGCAAGCTGCATAGCGGGGCGTGGCGGACCTCGACAGGCTGCGCCAGCCGGCGGCGATGCCGGCGCAACCGCCATCCCCCGAGGAGTGTCCCGATGCCCACCGCTCAGCCTTCACCCGATCTTGCCGGCCTCAAGACGCGCCAGCAGGGCGCCTGGTCCTCCGGCGACTATGCCGTGGTCGGCACCACGCTGCAGATCGTCGGCGAGGAGCTCTGCGAGGCGCTCGATCTCCGCGCCGGCCAGCGCGTGCTCGATGTCGCCGCCGGCAACGGCAACGTCTCGCTGGCCGCCGCGCGGCGCTGGTGCGAGGTCACCTCGACCGACTACGTGCCGGCGCTGCTCGCCCGCGGCAAGGCGCGCGCCACCGCCGATGGACTCGCGCTCACGTTCCGGGAAGCGGACGCCGAGGCGCTGCCCTTCGGCGAGGCGGAATTCGACGCGGTGGTCTCGACCTTCGGCGTGATGTTCACGCCCGATCAGGACAAGGCCGCCGCCGAGATGCTTCGTGTCTGCCGGCCCGGCGGCAAGATCGGCCTCGCCAACTGGACGCCAGCAGGATTCATCGGCCAGGTGTTCAAGACACTGGGCCAGTACCTGCCGCCGCCCGCCGGCGTCAAATCGCCGGCGCTCTGGGGCACGCGCGAGCGGCTGGACACGCTGTTCGGCGGCGGCGCGCGCTCGATCACGGCGGAGCCGCGCAACTTCACCTTTCGCTACCGCTCGCCGGCGCATTTCCTCGACGTGTTCACCACCTACTACGGGCCGATGGTCAAGGCAGTGGCGGCGCTCGAGGGCGAGAAGCGCAAGTCGATGCTCGGCGATCTGGAGGCGCTGATCACCCGCCTCAACCGCGCCGATGACGGCACCATGGCGCTGCCGAGCGAGTATCTCGAAGTGGTGATCGTGAAGAAGTAAGCGGCCGCGAAACGAGCTGCAGGTTTACGGGGATCGCGAGGGTTGGTGTCGCGGCTCGCGATCCCCGGTTAACCAAGCCGTCGCGGCTCGTCGCCCGCGGAAAATAAGTCCCTCTACTTCACCGGCTCGTTCGTGTCGGCGAAGTAGAGGTGGCCTTTGCGGCGGACCACCGGTCGGTCGTAATCCTTGTCGCCGGGGTGCAGCACGCGCATCAGCTTCACCACGCGGTGCTGGCTGTCGGTGAAGGCGGAGAGCGTGCAAAGCGCCGGCGAGTACCAGAGGAACTGCAGAAAGGTGGTGCCGTCGTCGAGCCTGTCGAGACGGCGGATCTTCCAGCTGCGGTAGATCTGCTTCTCCACCGCCAATGGCTCGAGCCCCAGCACCATGAAGGACACCTCGGCATGATGGCCGGTGGTGCGGTCGACACGCTCCAGCTCGAAGTGGTTCTGCGGACGGAGCGGCCATAGCAGCTTCAGCCCGTCGGCGTCGGATTCGAGCTCCCACTTGTCGGCACCGTCGTCGAACAGCAGCTGGCCGCGGCGCTGCACGAACTGGTCGGTGCCGAGGATCCGGTAGGAGAAATAGAGCGGCGGCGCGTCCGGCGCTTTTGGCAGGATGAGATACGCGCGGTTGCTGTAGAGGAGCTTGGTATCCGGCGCCGGCTCGCAGTAGGCGGCGGCATAGGGGTTGGTGTTCTCGACGGCGTGCGCCGGCAGCGCCGCCAGCGCCAGCAGCACCATCGCCCCCCAGGAAAGCAACCGCCCCGACATGCCGGCCTCCGCGCTGCAGAAAGCCAGAGCTCTAGCTCACGACCTATTGAAAGACCGTAACCGCCGTCGGCGCAACCCGTTCGCTTGCGTCGGGCGCGGGATTCCTGCGCCCGGCGGCCTCAGGGCTCCATGGCGCCGATCGGGATCGAGTACATCAGGACGAAGGACTCGGTGCCGGGGTTCTGCTTGCTGATGCCGGCGTTCGAGATGTGGTCGAACTGCAGCCCGATGCGGGAATGGTCGTCGAAGCGATAGGCGAATTCGGCGCCGGTCTTGAA
>DATKPX010000422.1:0-4517 GCA_035523855.1 Allostellaceae bacterium | reverse complement strand
TCTCCGATGCCGCCTCCGCCTTGGACTGGCTGCAGAGCTACAACCCGAACGCGGCGGCGTGCTGGATCGCCGGCTTCTCTTTCGGCGCCTGGATCGGCATGCAGCTTCTCATGCGACGGCCGGAGATCGACGGCTTCATCTCGGTGGCGCCGCCGGCGAACCTCTATGATTTCGGCTTCCTCGCGCCCTGCCCTTCCTCCGGCCTCATCATCCACGGCGACAAGGATCATCTGGTGCCGCTGGAGTCCGTGCAGAAGCTCATCAACAAGCTCATGCATCAGCGCGACATCACCATCGATTTCCGCCTGGTGAAAGGCGCCGACCACTTCTTCCAGAACCGGCTCGAGGAGCTCGACGAGGAAGTCGAGGACTACCTCACCAAGAAGCCGAAGCAGAAGCTGGCCGCCGGCGGGCGGTAACGCACGGGCCCCATGCAGTACCTCTGGACCTGCGCGTGCTGCGACCAGCGGTACGACACGCTGCCGATGCGCTATGACGCGCCCGCGCCTTATTTCTGGGAGACCCTGCCGGAAGCGGAGCGCGACAGCCGCGCCAAGCTGCACACCGACTTCTGCACCATCGACGACCAGTATTACTTCATCCGCGGCTGCCTGGAGATCCATGTGCTGGGCCAGGTCGAGCCTTTCATCTGGGGCGTCTGGACCTCGCTCTCGCGGGACAATTTCCGCCGCGCGCTTGAGCTCTTCAATCAGGAGCCGCTGGAGCGCGAGCCCGCCCGCTTCGGCTGGCTCGCCAGCAACCTCGAGATCTATCCCTCGACGCTCAACCTGCGCACCTATGTGCGCTTCCGCGGCGGCGGCCTGAGGCCGACGGTAGAGCTCGAGCCGACCGACCATCCGCTGGCGATCGAGCAGCAGCACGGCATCACGGTGAAGCGCGTGCAGGAGATCGCCGTCGCGCTCAAGCACCGCCCGGGCGACGATGCGCCGGTGCAAGAGCCGGCGAAAGAAGAAGAGAAGCCGTCGCGCTACGCGTGAAGCCCCTCTCCGCATGAAGTGGAGAGAGGGAGGGGCCCGGTCCGGACCCATGCACCCTCACCCCCGCTATCGCGGGGGAGAGGCTAATTCTGGCAGCGTCTCAATCCGCGAAGGGATCGTTGACGAGGATGGTGTCCTCGCGCTCGGGGCTGGTGGAGAGCAGCGCCACCGGCGCCTCGATCAGCTCCTCGAGGCGGCGGATGTATTTGATCGCGGTCGCCGGCAGGTCGGCCCAGGAACGCGCCCCGCGCGTCGATTCCGACCAGCCCTCCAGGCTCTCGTAGACCGGCTCCGCCTTGGCCTGGCGCGCCATGCTGGCCGGCAGGTGATCGACGAGCTCGCCGCCGATGCGGTAGCCGGTGCACACCTTGATCTCGCTCATGCCGTCGAGCACGTCGAGCTTGGTGAGGGCGATGCCGTTGATGCCGCTCACCTTGATCGCTTGGCGCACCATCACCGCGTCGAACCAGCCGCAGCGCCGCGGCCGGCCGGTGACGGTACCGAACTCGTTGCCGCGCTTGCCGAGGCCGCGGCCGATCTCGTTGTCCTGCTCGGTCGGGAAGGGCCCCAGCCCGACGCGGGTCGTATAGGCTTTGGTGATGCCGAGCACGTAGCCGACGGCGCCAAGGCCGAGGCCGCTGCCGATGGAGGACTGAGCGGCCATCGTGTTGGAGGAAGTGACGAAGGGATAAGTGCCGTGATCGACGTCAAGCATCGCCGCTTGGGCGCCCTCAAAGAGGATGCGCTTGCCGGAGCGGCGGAGCTCGTCGAGGCGGCGCCAGACCGCCTCCGCATAGGGCAGCACCTTGGGCGCCACTTCCGTCAGCGAGCGGAGGAGCTCGTCGCGATCGACCGGATCGCGGCCCAAGCCGGAGCGGAGGGCGTTGTGATGGAGCAGCAGCGTGTCGATCTTCGCCGCCAAGGTCTCGGGATCGGCGAGGTCGCAGATCCGGATCGCCCGGCGGCCGACCTTGTCCTCGTAGGCGGGGCCGATGCCGCGCCGCGTGGTGCCGATGCGGATCGCGGTGTTGCTGTCCTCGCGCATGCCGTCGAGATCGCGGTGCAGCGGCAGGATCAGCGTGGCGTTGTCGGCGATCTTCAGCGTCTCCGGCGTCACCTCGACGCCGAGCCCCTTCAGCTTGGCGATCTCGTCGAGCAGCGCCCAGAGATCCACCACCACGCCGTTGCCGATGATACTGAGCTTGCCGCGCACCACGCCCGAGGGCAGCAGGCTCAGCTTGTAGGTGACGCCGTCGATGACCAGCGTATGACCGGCATTGTGGCCGCCCTGGAAGCGCACCACCACATCGGCGCGCTCAGAGAGCCAGTCGACGATCTTGCCCTTGCCCTCGTCGCCCCACTGGGCGCCGACAACCGCCACATTCGCCATGCTGCGAAATCCCCAGAAAACCCGGTCTAGCCGACCGGGAAGATTGTCTCACCATCGAGGCGGTGGCCGCAATTGAGCCGCCTGGCCTCCGCCGCCGGATCCGCCACCGCGACGAGACCGGCGACCGTGACCCAGCCTTCCGCGCGAAGCCGCGCGCCGGTGGCGGCGGCGCTCCCCGCCGGGAGGTAGAGGCGGCGCGGCGCCGGCTGCGGCGGCAGGCCGCGCAGCACCGTATCCGTATAGAGGGTGACGCCGGTCGCCGGCTCGCCGCCACCGTTCGCCGTGCGATAGCGCCCGCCGCGGCCGAGCTCGCCGCGCACGCCGCGGGCGAAGAAGGTGAAGCTGATCCCGGCGTCGTACTCGAAGCCGCGATTCTCCACGGGATCGATGGTGACGGCGAGACTCGGCAGGGCTGCGGCGAGCTGTCCCGCCACCTCCTGCAGGCGCGCCCGCTCCTCGGCGGCAGCCGTCGGCAAGTCGAGGGGCTCAAGCGCCGCGAGCGCCGAGGCCGCCATGCCGGCGCTCGCCAGCAGCCGGCCGAGGATCTCCGCCGCGCTGCCGCCTGCGGCGCTTACCGCGGCGGCATCCTTGTGATCGAGCGCGCGACGCAGGCGCTCGCGCACCTCGTCAGGAAGGCTCAGCGCATGCATGATCGCCGGCACCAGTGCCGGCACGGTGAGATCGACCGACAGCGACTCGATGCCGAGCGCCTGCAGCGCCTCGGCGGCGAGCGATACCACCTCCACATCCGCCGCCACTGAATCGGCGCCGATGAGCTCGGCGCCGGCCTGGCCGACTTGGCGCTCAGGGCGGAGCTGGCTGCCCTTCACCCGCAGCACCTGCCCCGCATAGCAGAGCCGGAGCGGCCTCGGCGCCTTCTCGAGGCGCGTGGCGGCGATGCGCGCCACCTGGGTCGTCATGTCCGCCCTGAGCCCGATCATCCGCTGGGAGATCGGATCCATCAGGCGGAAGGTTTCCTTCGCCATGGCGGCGCCGGCGCCGCTGAGGAGGTTGTCCTCGAACTCCATCAGCGGCGGCTTCACGCGCTCGTAACCGTGGCCTTGCAGCACCGCCATGATGCGCGCGACGACGGTCGCCTCCACCGCCGCCTCGGGCGGCAGCAGGTCGATGAGGCCGAGCGGCAGCAGCGCCGGGTGCAGACTCTCGTTCATGGGCGCGGAGATATCGTGTTTCCCGGGCGGCGGCAAACGGAAAAGGGCGGATGGCGCCCCTTGACGGAAACCGCTGATTCGGCCTGGAAACTCTGCCTATTTTGCGAGCGAGTAGAGCCCGAGGACGAGCTCGGCGACGATCAGCAGCACGACGTACCATTCGACCCGAAGGGTGCTGCGCTGCTGCACCAGGCCCAGCAACGTCTCCACCGTGCGCGAGATGACATCGAGCTTGCGGTCGAGGGCGCGATCGCGGTCGCGCAGCTCGTATTCCTCGGCGAGGCGGCCCTGCAGGCGCTCGAGCACGGGGTGGTCCCAGAGCAGGTCCGGCTTCTCGCCGGTCTCGACGCGGCCGACCATCTTCTGCTGCACCAGCAGCACGCTGCCGATCTGCCGCAGCAAGAGCCGGCCCTGGCTGCCGGGACGCCCGCTCCGCTGAAGCATGGCCGCCAGCGGCTCGATGCGATCGAAGGCGACGGCGATCTGGGTCTCGTAATGGGACAGCACGAGGCTCTTGGCGAGGGCATCGGCGATGAGCTGCAGCCGCTCGACGGTGACTTCGCGCAGCATCAGCACGCCGGTGACGTCGATCTGATCGTCGGCGTCAGGCTTGACCACGATCCGCATCTCGTCGCTCTCCGGCGGGTCGTAGCGGTCGACGATCATCGGCGCCAGGCGGCCGAGCAGCGCGCGCTCGGCCGCCGGCACCACGTTGAAGAGGACCACCACGCCATAGCGGAACAGCACCGCGATGCCACCCTCGTCGACGCGCGCGGTGAGCGGCGCGAGAGCCAGCGTATCCTGATGCTCGAGCCCCTTGGTATCCAGGCGCTCGCCCAGCAGCAAGGCGCGCGCCACCAGCTGCGTCTCGAGGCCGAGCGGCGCACGCGCGCGGGTATCCGTCACTATCGAAGCCGCCATGCTGCCTCTCCGGAAACGCGGCCGCGAGCCAGACTA
>DATKPX010000421.1:0-4241 GCA_035523855.1 Allostellaceae bacterium | reverse complement strand
ATCTTGCCGGGTGTGCCTTGCGGGGAAACCTCGACCTGCAGCACCACCTTGCCCTGAAGCCGCTGCCGCCGCGCCGCCGCCGGGTAGTCGGGCACCGCATTGCCGGCGGCGCCGGCCACAGGCCGCGGCGGAATGAGCGGCAGCGCGGCGGTCTGCGGCGGGGGGCTGGCGGCTGCAGCCGGCGCGCTGGCCTGCGCCTCCGTCGGCTTGGCCACCGCTGGTGCGGCGCTGGGTGTGGGTGCTGCCCGCACCGGCGTCGGCGGGCGGCGCGGCGGCGGGGGCGGCAATGCGGCCTCCGGCGCGGCCGGTGCCGGTGCTGCCGGCTCGATCGCCGCGAGCTGGGGCGGCGGAAGGGCAGGCGGGGCCGGATCCCCCGCTGCCGCCGGATCCTCGATGGCGGGGGCCGGTCCGGCGGTCTCGGCGACTTGCGGTGTCTCTGCTGGCGCGGGTTCCACGGGCGGAGCCGGAACCGGCTCCCAGATCATGGTGACGCTGATCGGAACGGACTCTGTGCTCTGCGGCATCCAGGCGAGGAGGATGAGCGCCAGCAATACGACATGCAGGCCGGCCGAAACGATGACGGCGCGCCCGAGCGAGGAGCGGAAGAAGGTCTCGGATGGCGCAGGCAGATCGGCAGGCTTGTCATCGGGAACCGGGGAGAACAGGCGGATGACGATACCGTCGTGGCTCTCGCTCTCGGCCAGGCCGCCGGTGATCACACGGAAGCGCCGGCGCGCAGGCGCCGAGAACGATACCGGCGATGATCCTCCCTGGCTCTTCATTGCCCCGAAGCATAGCACCGCGGCAGCGCGCGGAGAACCCGACCGGATGGCCTTGCGTGCCGTCGCCCAGGGTTCCGCGGCCGGGCTCTCGACCCCGTTGGTTGATAGGCCGAGAGCAGCCCGGCGCCTTCGCAATTGCGGGAAACGATGGCGGTGGGCAGGAACTGTCGCATCTCGGCACCACCACCGCGCCGCCGCCGGTTTTTCTCGATGAGCCGCGCCCGGAATGCTTACAATCGGTCACCATCCGCGCAGAAATCGGAACCGAAGGGAGGACGTCATGGCCAAGGTCGAAATGTCGCTCACTCTCAATGCGCCGGCGGAGAAGATCTGGAATCTGATCGGCGGCTTCAACGCGCTCGCCAGCTGGCATCCGGCGGTGGCGCGCAGCGAGGAGGTCAAGGAAGGTGGCAAGACGCGCCGCAAGCTGTCGCTCGCCGGCGGCGGCGAAATCGTCGAGGAGCTGGACCGTCACGACAACAAGGGGCACGCCTACAGCTACCGGATCGTCAGCGGACCGCTGCCGGTCAAGGGCTATATCTCGGAGCTGAAGGTGGCCGACCAGGGGTCGGGACGCAGCACAGTGCACTGGAGCAGCAGCTTCGAGCCGACCGGCGCCGAGGCCGGCGCGGTGGAGGTCGTCCGCGGCATCTATCAGGCGGGCTTCGACAGCCTCAAGAAGCAGTTCGGCGGGTAGACTTTCCGGGGTGGCTCAGCCCGCCAGCATGCGGTCCTCGAGCTCGGCGGCGATATGCTCGCAGACCGTGGCCAGCTCCTGCAGCTCGTCGGCCAGGGCGGGCTCGCGCGCCCGTTCGGCCCGTTGCCGGAGCCGGGCGGCCTCTTCACGCAGATAATCTGCATATTCCAAGGGTTGCCTCCCTGCTGAAGGCGAACATCACAAGTATACCATAAACGGGTCCGCGTGGGATCGTGGCAGGAATGAGGCCAGGCGAAGAATATCCGGCGGCGCTCGACCGCTCGATCGCGGCCTTGCTCGGCCTCGCCATTGGCGATGCGCTGGGCGCCCCGGTCGAGGGGCGTGAGCGCGACGACTACCCGCGCATGCGCGATTTCGCCGCCGGCGGCACCCATGGCCTTGCGGCCGGCGAATGGACCGACGACACCGCGATGGCGATCTGTCTCGCAGAGTCCCTGGTCGTCCAAGGCGGGATCGACGAGCGCGACCTGCTCGCGCGTTTCCTGCGCTGGCACCGGCTGGGCGAGAATTCCTGCGGTGGCAAGGCCGTGGGCATCAGCAGCACCACGCGTCGCGTGCTCGAGGCCTTCGAGAGCACCGGCCGGCTCGACGCCGCGCGCGAGATCGGCAATGCCGGCAATGGCTGCATCATGCGGCTGGCGCCGGTGGCGATCTTCCATCGTGAGGCGCCGATGATGGCGCGCGAGGCGGCGGTGCGGCAGGCACGCGTGACGCATGGGTCGGAGGAAGCGGTGGTCGCTGCGGCGCTCCTGGCGGAGATGCTGGTGGCGGCGCTCGACGGCGGCGGCCTCGATGCGGTGCTCGCGGTGGGCACGGGCTCGGCGCGTCCGGACCTCGCTGACATCGCAGCCGGCGCGTACCGGTCGAAGGCGCGGGCCGCGATCTCCTCGGCGCCGCGGGCGCGCGACACGCTGGAAGCGGCGCTCTGGTGCCTGCACCAGGCCGGCGATTTCGAGGCGGCGGTGATCGAGGCGGTCAATCTCGGCGGCGACACCGACACCATCGGCGCCGTCACCGGCCAGCTCGCCGGCGCGCTGTTCGGCACCGCAGCGATCCCTCGCCGGTGGCTCGCCGGGCTCCATTCCGCCGAGCGGCTCACCGGCCTCGCCCGGCAGTTGCACGCGGGCGAGCCGGGGGCCGCGGTGTCAAATCTGTGATGCCCACTCTGGAGGCGCGCTGCTCCCGTGGGAGCAGCGCGAAAAGCACCGCTGATCTTGCGGATCTTGCCGCGATGCCGTGATGGGTGCCAGCCGGTGCGTACCCGCTGCTGCTTCTGGCGCCAATTTAGAATGACTGCAATTGACTCCTCTCGATCGAAGTCCATACTATGGAAAGTCGTGTTCTGATGGTGAACGACGCACTCGTGGAGGACGCCATGAACTGGAAGAAGCCCCGTGTGATCGAGATCGCGGTCGGCCTGGAGATCAATTCCTACGCCTGCGCCGCGGTAAAGTAGGTTTCATCGCCGCCGGCGCGGGCGGCGGGTAGGCGACCATGCGTGTCGTCGTGCTCGGCGCGGCTGCCGGCGGTGGTTTCCCGCAGTGGAATTCGAACGCGCCCGCCTGCCGACGGGCGCGGAATGGTGATGCGTCGGCGAAGCCGCGCACGCAGGCGTCGCTCGCCGTCTCCGCGGACAACAGATACTGGTTCCTACTCAACGCCGCGCCGGATCTTGCCGCACAGATCCTGGCGACGCCGTGTCTGTGGCCGAGCGACGGGCTGCGCTCCTCGCCGATATCGGGGGTGGTGCTCACCGGCGGCGACGTCGATGCCATCGCCGGCCTGCTGACCATGCGCGAGCGGCACGCCTTCACCCTCTACGCGACGCCGGAGGTGCTGCGGGTGATCGCGGAGAATTCGATCTTCCGCGTGCTGGCGCCGGACTGTGTCGAGCGCCGCGTGCTGCCGCTCGGCGAGCCGGTGGCGCTGCCGGGCGCGACGGGAGGCGCGAGCGGCCTCACCGTCACCGGCTTCACGGTGCCGGGCAAGGTGGCGCTCTGGCTGGAGTCCGATGGACGCGATCCCGGCGTGGTCGAGGGCGGGCAGACGATCGGATTGGAGATCCACGAGCCGAAGACCGGCGCGCGCTTCTGCTTCGTCCCCGGCTGTGCCGCGATGACGCCGGCGCTCCGCAAGCGGCTCGAAGGCGCCCCGCTCGTCTTCTTCGACGGCACGCTCTGGCGCGACGACGAGATGATCCGCATGGGCGTCGGCGCCAAGACGGGGCGGCGCATGGGCCATATGAGCATGTCCGGCGAGGATGGCGTGATCGCGGCCTTTCGCGATCTCGGCGTCGGGCGCAAGATATTCATCCACATCAACAACACCAATTCGGCCTTGCTGGAGGATTCCTCCGAGCGGGCCGAGGCGGAAGCGGCCGGCTGGACGATCGCCCATGATGGACTGGAGCTGACGCTGTGACCTCGCTGATGACGCCCGCCGAGCTCGAGGCCGCGCTGCGCCGGATCGGCGCCGAGCGCTACCACAGCCTGCACCCGTTCCATCGCCTGCTGCATGGCGGCAAGCTGAGCAAGGGCCAGGTGCAGGCCTGGGCGCTCAACCGCTACTGCTACCAGAGCGCCATTCCGCGCAAGGACGCCTCGCTGATCGCCCGCACCGACGATCCCGATCTCCGCCGCATCTGGCGCCAGCGTCTCGTCGACCACGACGGCGAGCGGCCGGGCGAGGGCGGCGTCGCGCGCTGGCTCGCGCTGACCGACGGGCTTGGCCTCGACCGCGAC
>DATKPX010000420.1:0-3259 GCA_035523855.1 Allostellaceae bacterium | reverse complement strand
GGATACCTCCTGGTGGCGGAGCGGCTCTGGCAGGCGCCGCGGCATTATTCCGAGGGCTGGAACTTCGGCCCGGTGCAGGACGACGTGAAGCCGGTGCTCTGGGTGGTGGCACGGGTCGGCGAGCTTTGGGGCGAGGGCGCGCGCTGGGAAGTGCCCGGCGGGACCCACCCGCACGAGGCGATCCAGCTCCGCCTGGACAGCACCAAGGCGCGCGCCCAGCTCGGCTGGACGCCGCAGATCCACCTGGCGCAGTGCCTGGAATGGACCGTGAAGTGGTACCGGGAAGTCTATGCCGGCGCCCCGGCGCAGCCGGTGACGACGCGGCAGATCGAGCTCTACGAGCAGCTGCTGGCGTCCTGAGATGTCGAGCGCGCTCGCCTGCCGTTTCTGCGGCGCCCCCCTCGCCGAGAGCTTCCTCGATCTCGGCCTGTCGCCGCTGGCGAACTCCTACGTCAGGGCGGAGGATGCCGGCGCGCCGGAGACCTTCTACCCACTCCATGTTCGGATCTGCGGCCAGTGCCTGCTGGTGCAGCTGCCGGTGCTGGAGAGCGCGGAGCAGATCTTCTCCGACTACCTCTACTTCTCGTCGTTCTCGGATAGCTGGCTTCGCCACGCGGAGAGCTACGCCGGCATGATCGCCGGCCGGCTCGGCCTCGGGCCCGCCTCCAAGGTGGTGGAGATCGCCAGCAACGACGGCTATCTCCTGCAATACTTCAAGGCACGCGGCATTCCCCTGCTGGGCGTCGAGCCCGCCGCCAACGTGGCGAAAGTGGCGCTGGAGAAGGGCATCCCCACGGATGTCAGCTTCTTCTCGGTCGGGACCGCGGAGCGGCTCAAGCGGGAAGGGCACGCGGCCGACCTCATCGCCGCCAACAACGTGCTGGCGCACGTTCCCGACGTCAACGACTTCGTCGCCGGGATGCGGGTGCTGCTGAAGCCCGCCGGCACCATCACCGTCGAGTTCCCGCATCTCCTCAACCTGATCGAGGAGCGGCAGTTCGACACCATCTATCACGAGCACTTCTCTTATTTCTCCCTGCTGGTGGCGGAGAAGGTGTTTGCCCGGCACGGCCTCCAGGTCTTCGACGTGGACGTGCTGGCGACCCATGGCGGCTCGCTGCGGATCTATGCCCGCCATGCCGGCGGCGGGGCGGTGAGCGAGCGGATCCTCGGTCTCCGAGAGCGCGAGGCGACGGCCGGCCTCGACCGGATCGAGACCTATCGCGGCTTCGGCCCGGTGGTCGCCGACCTCAAGGGCGACATCCTGGAATTCCTGATCGGCGCGCGCCGCGCCGGCAAGACGGTGGCGGGCTACGGCGCCCCCGCCAAGGGCAACACGCTCCTCAACTATCTCGGCGTGAAGCCCGATCAGATCGGCTTCACCGTCGACCGCAACCTCCACAAGCAGGGCCATCTGCTGCCGGGAACCCGCATCCCGATCCGCGCGCCGGAGGCGATCGCCGAGGCGAAGCCCGACTACGTGCTGATCCTGCCCTGGAACCTCCGCGACGAGATCATGGGCCAGCTCGCCCACATCCGCGCCTGGGGCGGCCGCTTCGTGGTGCCGATCCCCGCGCTGCAGATCCTCTGAGCGCGGCGATGCGGTTCACCCCCTTCAAGCTCTGCCGCGACGCCGTCATCGTCGATCTCGAGCCGATCGGCGACGCGCGCGGCTTCTTCGCCCGCAGCGTCGATGCCGAGGCGTTCCGCGCCCACGGGCTGCCCGAGACTTTCGTCCAGTCGAGCGTCTCCTTCAGCGAGCGGCGCGGCACCTTGCGCGGCCTCCACTTCCAGCGGCCGCCGAGCCGCGAGGGGAAGCTCATCCGCTGCACAAGCGGCGCCGCCTACGACGTGGCGCTCGACCTCCGGCCGGGCTCGCCGACCCTCGGCCGCTGGGAGGCGGTGGAGATCACCGCCGACAACCGCCGCGCCGTCTACCTGCCGCCGGGCTTCGCGCACGGTTTCCAGACGCTGGCGGACGGCACCGAGCTCCTCTACCAGATGTCCGACGTCTTCGCGCCGGAGCTCGCCGCCGGCGTGCGCTGGAACGATCCCGCCTTCGCCATCGACTGGCCGATCCCGTCGCCGATCCTCTCCGAGAAGGATGCGGCCTATCCGGATTTCCGGCCGGAGACGCAGCCCCGATGGCCCGCGTACTCGTAACCGGCGCTACCGGCTTCGTCGGCCGCCACGCGGTGCCGCTGCTGGCCGCGCACGGCCACGAGGTGATCGCGGCGGGCCGGCCCGGCGCGGAGATGGCGCTGCCGGCGAACGCGCGCTTCGTCGCCTGCGACCTGCTGCAGGAGGGAAGCGCCGCGGCGCTCATCGCCGCCCATCGGCCGAGCCACCTGCTGCATCTCGCCTGGAACGTGACGCCGGGAAAGTTCTGGACCGATCCCGACAATCTCGACTGGGTGGCGGCGAGCCTGCGCCTCTTCCGCGCCTTCGCCGCCCATGGCGGAGAGCGCTTCGTCGGCATCGGCAGCTGCGCCGAATACGACTGGAGCCACGATTTCCTGAGCGAGGCTGCGACGCCGCTCAAGCCGCTGACGCTCTACGCCAAGGCGAAGGTCGCGTTCGCCGGCCTGATCGAGCATATCGGCCCGGCGCTCGGCGTCAGCGTCGGCTGGGGCCGCGTCTTCTTCCTCTACGGGCCCGGCGAGAAGCGCGGGCGGCTGGTCTCCGACGTCTTCGCCGCGCTGCTGGAGGGGAAGCCCGCGCTGGTCTCGCACGGCCGCCAGCAGCGCGACTTCATGCATGTGGGCGATGTCGCCGGCGCGTTCGTGGCCTTGCTGGAGAGCCCGGTCACCGGCGGCGTCAACATCGCCACCGGCGACTGCCGCCCGCTCGCCGACATCATCGCGGCGATCGCCGAGCAAGTGGGGCGACCCGAGCTGGTGCGCTTGGGCGCCATCGCCGCGCGCCCCGACGACCCGCCACGGCTCGCCGCCGACATCCGCCGGCTGCGCGATGAGGTCGGGTTCAGGCCCCGCTTCGATCTCGCCGGCGGTATGGCGGACACTCATCGCTGGTGGCTCGCGAAGCCGACCTAGAGACATCCTGCGTCCTTCGACTCAGCGCCTTGCAGGCGCTGGCTCAGGATGAGGACCATTTGAGATTGCCCTCGGAACCTCCTCATCCTGACCCGGCGCGCAGCGCCGAGCCGAAGGACGCAGGATGCTTCCGCGGCATCACCCCTTCACCAGCTCGATGCGCCGGTTGCGGGCGCGGCCTTCCGAGGTGGTGTTGTCGCCGACCG